>SBAT01000389.1 GCA_005240105.1 Chloroflexota bacterium | reverse complement strand
GAAGTTTTCCCAATTGCAAAACGAGCAGATTGTACTTGGTGAGGGTTTATCACCAATGCCGACACCGAGAGTTTTATCCTGGGCGTTCACATAGCGAATTGCTTCCAGCTCTTCATTAGATGCTATTGCCCCGCCAATGTTAAAGATTGGTTGATCAGGATTTGTCGCCGGCTTAGTCGTCGTCTTACCATTTAGACGCAAATAGTTGTATTCTGCCCAGTCAAGAAGAGTTTTTTGATCTGTCGAGAATAGCGGAAAACCAGTGGGATTAATAGTACCTGGGGCATGACCAGTGGTATTAGCAGTACCAGTCAGGTAAACACCAGTAAATAGCTCGTTGGCTTCCGGAGCTTCGGTGATGTCTACTATTTCTATGTTGCCGGGGAAATTTAAGGGACCAGCATTTTTTACCGTGATATAGCCTCCGGGTATAGACGGTGGCAGCAAGGGAGTCTCGCTGGCGGTTTGTCCTCCGGCAACGACGAAGACGGATGTTTGGTAATTCGCATTGGCGCCCGTTCCCTGGACGTCGGCTATCAAATTTAAGCCGTTGAATGGTGGCATCTTGCCGCCAGTTACCTTCGAGTTTTTTGAAGTAGGTGTTGTGACCTCTGAGGCTGCTACTAAGTGCACGGGCTCATTGGGATTGATACTTATGGCATAAAAGGTTCTGTAAGGCGTGGCGGCACCTCCGCCGGATGAATTAACAATATTTGGCTCAATTGCGGTGTAGCCCGATACAAAAGTGTAGGGCTTTTTGTCCGCATTCAGCTGGGACTGGTCCGGACCGCCTTGGGCCCAAGGTGCTAAGTCGTCATAATCAGAACTATTCAAGTCGACCGATACGTTCGAAATTGGCACGGTACTTGAGCCATATTGATTTACGTAGACAGGGGTACAACTTTTCAATTGAATTTTGTTGCCTTTGCCAAAGAATGCGTACAAGCCCGAGGGATTGGCATTAGCTACAGATGAAAAATTGGTTTCAACAAAAGATGGATCTTTGAGCTTCTTATTAATCTCAGCAACCAGTCGCTGACTGATGCTGTCTGAGTCGTTTTGAATAGCGTCAATAATTATCTGCGCTTTTTTATACTGCTGGCCGCTTTCACCACCGCCACCCTTGATGGCGTTTTGAGACTGTATCATGGCATAACTAATGAGCTGATTGTAGTTAATCAGGTCGATTCCTTCAGGCGGCTTGCCGGCGAACGCACCATGAACAATTGCTTGCTGTTCAGCGGTGAGAGAGCTGTACGGTACGGATATTTTACAGGCTGCGTTCATAAGGCTTAGCGAGCCATTTTGCACGGCGTGTTCTGTTTGTTTTTTGCTGCCCACTGCTAGTGAAACGAACGCAAACCCGATACCTATGGCCACGATGATCATAAGGCAGGCAGCGGTTAGAGCTAAAGTGCTACCTTTGGCGTTGCGCTCTTTTATATTGTGCATGAATAGCACCCCCAGGAAGATACAGCAGTAGAAATCCGTGGAAAGGCAGCGAGAGTTTGCCTTCCCAAAGACGAAATAGCGACTAGATTTTGGACAGAAATGGCTTGCGTATAAAGCACCAGCCTGTAATTAGTAAGTTTGAACACCCCTACCATAATGGTCGAATCACCTGTTGTCAAGTTAAGTCGTGTAGGCAACTACTTTATACCCCGTTAGAGGCATTAAGCCCACACTGAGCCATGGTTTCCGGCACGGTGTCAACATAAGGCATTTGCTTTGTTCAGGAGTTTTAGACAATTAGCGCAGCATAGGACCGACTGATTGCGTAGTCAGAGTGACAGGATTTAGGTTCAGTCCGGGAATAGGAAAAGGTACATTGACCTTTATAGTTGAATCAACCGTCAGCTGACCATTGGCCGGCGAGTTTAAGGTAACTTTGACGGAGTCAACGCTGGAAATGATTGTTGAGGTAGCAAATTTGTTGGCTGCCTCTTCTGCGACGCTTGTCGCCGATGCTGAGTCTTCTTGATTTGCTGCTGCACGAGCGGCTTTTGCCGCTAAGTCGCCATTTATCATTCCTGCCTGAATAACAACTACAATATCGACTAAGGCCAGTACTGCAATAACTATAAGTATTATTCCTACAACAACTTCAATAATACTTTGGCCTTTTCTATGGGGTTGCATCTTCTACCACCCTTTCCGAAGCAATGGAAAAATTTACTGGTGCCCCTATACCTGGAACAGGTCCCATAAAGGGTAATAAGAGAAATGGTGCGCATTGAACTGCTGTCGTTACTCGTACATAACAGGTCAAATAACCACTATGGAGGCTGCTGTTTAGCGGCCCCTCGATTGTGGTTGTGGAGCTGTTTAGCTTGGCCAGCTTGCCCAAGGCTGTGGAGCGCCAGTCAGTGGCTATAGCATCAATACGTGGTTGGACTTCAGCTTGGTTGGTAAAGCTCGTACCTCGCGCTCGCAGCGACTGAGCAGCCAAATCAGCTTGCTGGCTGTTTAAATAGTTGCAGCCTACATAACCAATGAGTATCGGCATTAAGTCAAGCAATGGAAGAAAAACCACAATAATCAATATAGCCAAGGCTGGAGCGAATTCGGCAATTGCTGCTCCTCTATAGTTGCGAATCATTTTGGATCTTTGTGGAAGTCTTCCAGGCACGCTTCAAATCTCCATATTGGGATCCTAACTCAATGAAACCATTATCGTGGTTGCTGCCCAATGACACAAGGTACGTAATTGCTTCATGTTGGGCTTTGAACACCGGTCTGATAATCAATTGTATTTAGAACTTTAGTATTTAAGATCTCTTGTGTTCAGCGAAATTGCGCTGGCTATTCATGCAGTCAGGGGTATGCTCGTGTAGTTTGCGAACATATGAACCATCTGCCTGCATGAATCGTGCTTTGATGCAGTCGGTGAGATAGGCTTCCAGGTAATTGTCACGCAAATAGCGCAATATTTTGAAGTCCCGTACTGGAAAAACCACCTCAACTCTCCGGTGTAGATTGCGGGGCATTAAATCAGCGCTGCCTAAGTAAATCTCCTCATCGCCGCCATTGCGGAAGTAGTAGACTCGACTGTGCTCTAGAAAGCGACCGACAACGCTTTTCACCCGGATATTTTCGCTGACACCAGGCACACCCGGTACCAGACAGCAAATCCCTCTGACAATGAGATCGACCTGCACTCCTGCTTGTGAGGCTTCATACAGTAATTCAATCATCGGCTCTTCGACAAGCGAATTCATCTTGAAGATAAGATGCCCCGGTCCGCCGCCTTTTTGAACGGCTATCTCACGCTTAATCAATGACTGCAATTGCTCACTCAAATGAATTGGTGCAACAAGAAGCTTGCGAAAGTTCTGCTTCGCTGAATAACCAGTCAGGTAATTGAATAGGTCACTGGCGTCAGCTCCTATTTCCTCGTCACAGGTTAAAAGGCCAAGGTCCGTGTAGAGATGCGCCGTGACAGCGTTATAGTTGCCTGTGCTCAGGTGAATATAGCGCCGAATCACGTCCCCTTCTTGGCGGACAACTAGAGCTACCTTCGAATGGACTTTCAATCCGGGTAGCCCGAAAGTTACGTGCACACCTTCATGTTCAAGGGCTTTTGCCCATTCAACATTGCTTTCCTCGTCAAATCTTGCTTTCAATTCGACAAGTACGGCCACTTCCTTGCCTCGTCGGGCCGCTTCCATCAGTGCTTCAACTATTGGTGAGTTTTTGCCGACACGATAAAGGGTTATCTTGATAGCCAATACATGCGGGTCTTCTGCTGCTGAGTGTAAGTAATTAATTACAGGCTGGAACGAATCGAATGGATGGTGTAAGAGAATGTCTTGTCGCCTGATGGCCGCAAAAATATCTTCTTGATGCAGATCGGGATTGAGAATATCCGGTACTACAGCAATGAGGGGTGGATCTTTGAGATCCTGTCGGTCAATTGCGTAGATGTGTTTGAGACTGGATAACGGCCTGCGCGTTTCAATCTGATAAACGTCTTGTGCGCCAATTTCTAAGTTGCTTGTGAGAATGTCGAGAATATGTTGGGGCATGCCCTTGTGCACGGTGAGCCTGACCACGTCGCCAAATCGCCTTTGGCGAATGCCTTCTTCTGTTGTTTCCAGTAAATCATCCGCTTCCCATTCCTGAATAGACATTTCTGCATCGCGTGCCAGGCTAAACGGATGTGCATCGAGGATAGTCATTCCAGGAAATAGCACATCCAGGTTAGCGGTTATGATGTCCTCTATCCAAACGAAAGATTGCTTCGAGTCTGATCCTTCTGTTTCCACTGGTATTAATTGCGGCAGGGCGTCGGGGATTTTAATACGGGCAAAGAGCTGTTCTTCTTTGGCGTTGCGAATGAGAACGGATAGATTGAAACTTAAATTCGAAATATGCGGGAATGGGTGACCGGCATCAAAGGCGAGCGGTGTCAAGACGGGAAAAATACTTTGAGCAAAGTAGGCATTGAGCTTTGAGCGCTGCTTTTCGGTCAAATCTTCATAGGTAAGTATTTCAATGCCGGATTCTTTAAGTGCCGGCAAAAGCGTATCATTGCGCAGGCAGTTGGCGGTGGCAACGAGTCGTACGGTTTCTTCCCTGATTGCATCTAGCTGCTCGCTGACTGTCATGCCGTCCTTGCCCGTGCTTCTGTTGCCTGCCTCCAGTTGCCGTTTTAAGCCGGCGACACGTACCATGAAGAACTCTTCCAGGTTGGAGCCGACAATAGAAAGGAATTTGAAGCGCTCTAGAAGTGGATTGGAAGCATCTTGCGCTTCTTCCAGGACTCGCCATTGGAAGGACAATAAACTAAGCTCCCTGTTGAGATATAGGGAAGCCGGGTCTTGAGATATGAGTGTTTCTTTCATGTGATTTGTGACTTTCGTGTCGGTTTAACCAATATGCCCTAGTGAAATACCAGTAAAAACTAATGTAATGAATCGCGACGATGATTTAATCCTTTAGCGGTACACCTCTGGTTAGCGTGTCTAAGGATATTCGGCCGATTGCTCTTAATAGTTTGGCTTGGCTGATATTGAAGTTGATAATTGCATTGGCCTTGTCTATCAAGGCATTAACGTAATCACGTTGAGCAATAACGGCATCCAGATCAGTGCCGACACCTTCCGATAGTCTGACCGTCGCTACATTGAGTTGTTCGCGGGAAGAATCTACATATTGGGTAGTTTCGTCGATTAGACTTTCAGCCTTAATGCTGTCCAGGTAGGCATCGCGGACTTCTTTGTACACCTTGTTAAGTTGCTCGGTTCCCTCCAGCTGTACTCTTCTTGCTTCCCATTTCGCTGATTGTATGTTCGCTGCATCAACTGTACCCATGCCGGGCAGGGTCCAGGATATGTTAATACCTATTTGGTAAATTTCGGCCATAGAAAATTTAGGACTGCTGGTACTGCTGCCGGCCGGTACTAAACTGCTCGTTGAGAAAGAGCCGGCGGAAATGCCGCCTGTAGAGGCGCTGCTGGCGCCAGATGATTGTGAGCTTACAACCTTGGCGCCTGTTGCTGCCATGCCTGCTGTTCCTTGTACGGATGGAAATAAGTTGCCGCGCACCACGCGGACATGGTCTTTTGCTGCCAGGCGCAACTCTTCAAATTTCTTTAGTTCCGGACGGTTTGTTATGGCAATGGAGACCAGCTCGTTGACCCTCAGTGAAGAGTCTACCAGTCTAGTTTTGCGAACTAGGCTATCTTGAACCAGCAAATCCACTGATGGATCGAGATTTAAAGCGACAGCCAAATTTATGGCGGCTTGTCTGCGATCGATCTGTTGTGAAATCAAATTTTGTCTGTCTTTAGAAAATTGTGCTTTAGCTTGCAAGACATCCAGTTTTGTATTGGCACCATTGTCGTACATGATG
>SBAT01000317.1 GCA_005240105.1 Chloroflexota bacterium | reverse complement strand
GGGTAATGCCGCCTGCCACTAAGCCCGAAAGTAGCGAGACAACCAACCAGAAAAATGGCTGCCCAAAGGCCGAAACCACAGTGCCGGAGACCGCCAGAAGGGCAATCAGCACTACAATTTGTCTGTAAACAAACAAGCGCCACTTGTCAGGCATATAGACCCCCAATATAAATACGTAAAAGGGGGCAAAAAGTTCAATCTAAAAGTTGTCAGTGTCAGCCAGCAACCATTATTGGTCCGGCGCGCTCTCATGAATCACTTGCACCGGCTCCTGGGGAGCCCAGGGCTGATAGGTGGTGGCGGAATTATCGGGCCGCGGCTGGAGCATGCGAAAATCAGTAATTCCCAGTTCTCTAGCCATGCGCGCCAGATCGCTGGTCTTCGGACGTCTCTTGTTTTCGGCTCTGAATTGCTGAACTTTTGCTCGCATGGCCATGTTCGGATCCACGTATGCTGGTTGACTGCCTTGAAACTGACTGGGCATCTGCTGAGCCTGCGGTTGAGTTCCAGCTTGATATGGAGCTTGCTGTTGCTGCGGTTGAGTCCAAGCTTGTTGTGGAGCTTGTTGTTGCTGCGGCTGAGCCCAAGCTTGTTGTGGAGCTTGTTGTTGCTGCGGTGCAGCGCCAGATGTTTGTTGAGGCTGCGCTTGCGGTGCCTGGCTAGAGGCATCAGCCGGAGGAGCAGCTTCCTTTAGTTGTCCGGTTCGATGTAAATAGTCAAACAACTTCATCAAGTCATCGAGTATTCCATCCATCTCTGCTTCATTTGGTACTTGTCCATTGTGGTCAAGCCTAAACTTCTCAACCCCTTCTTGAAAATGCGCTCTGGCAAAAGCTTCCCTGCGATTGGCCAAGTCTATCTCGGCTTGCTGCATGGTCTCATTCTGGTTCTGCAACTGAGTTGCTTCTTGATTTTGCGCTTGCTCTTGCTGAGTGCGCTCTTCTTCAGCGGCTTGCTCTCGCTGTCTATCCGCTGGAGTCACTTGCGGCGGATTGGCATATCCATCAAGCTCATCCTTAATTGAATTGCGCCCGTTCCTGATTGCTGCACGATTGGCAGCATCGCTCGAATAATCCATTACTACCATTTTCAGCTTGCCGGCGCGGAAATCTTCTAAGTACTCCGACATTACCTGCATGTCCGGTAGTCCTGCTTTCTTAACCTTGTCATAGAGAGCATAGGCGCGATCAGCAATGTATTGTAGATCCGTGAGGGATTCTTGAATCCTCTTCAGTTCGGCTTGTTGTAATTCTATTTCAGCCTTCTGAGCTGTAGTGTTGCCCGGATTGGTCTCTATCATCTGGGTTCTAGCGAGGGCTTCCTCTTTCATCTTGGTTCTAGCCCAGCTAAGCATTGCCAAACTTTCGCCAAAGGTCACTTGCAACTCCGGCATTGGAGATGTGAAAAATGCCATTTGCTTGGAGCTTTCACTAGCGGCACCATTGTTGTGTCCAATTTTGCCTTCAAGTTTAATTTCAGCTTTTGCCAGATCGATCATCGCTGCATCGCGACAAAGCTTGGCTTGCAACATCGGTGTAAGAATTGGATCTTGCAGCTTCGGATGCTTCGCTCTTTCCTTAATGTCAGCTTGCAGCTCATTGACGGCATCATGATGACCGTACCACAGCCTGTTCTTAACATCATCAATGACTTTGCCCAACTTAACATGCGGACCGGTAATTTCCTGGATTGCCTGATCAACGCGATTACGCAAATCGGTCAGCATCTTAACTTCAGCTTCAGCATTGATTGGTTTACCGCCCGAATCACCTTCAGGGACTTGACCATCATGGCTTTGTGCATAAGTAATGCATTCATCAATTTCACGACGCGCAGTAATGAATTTGCGCAATGCTTCGCCGCCCAAATCGACATTCGTGTCCTGTCCGACAGAATCACCCAACGGCTTCTCAATACCTATTGAGCCCCATTTCAATGCTCTTTGTCCCGCTTCAAAGTTGACGATGGCGTGGGCAATAGTACCGGCATATCCACCTTTGTTGTGCTCAGAATCTTTGAAGATAGTGGCAAACTTATAAAGTTCCGGCGCTGTTGAATTACCATTAACTCTATGCTTTACGGTATCAACGAAAAAATCATGGATGTAGCCTGGAACTTCCCCGACATTTTTCAGGTCCCAAGGCATTCTCGTCAGTCCGGTTCGGCCAAAATTACCGAACTCCCCTAAATGACCAATCGCCTCTTCCATTGCCGCAGGGCTTCTCTCTTTTTGGAATTTATCGAGAGCAACTAGCGATTTGTCAAATTCATTAGCCGGAGTTGGATAAGGGTTGGCTGCGTTAAACACACGACAAGCAGCCCATGTAGCTAAGGTTGCTGGTATTGCCGTCTTAAGTCCACCCTTGAAATAAGCTCCAGCACCAACAAAAGTCGTCAACGCCGAATCCCACCAGGCTTGTTGGCACCACGTACTATAAGTCGGGTTCCGCTGGTCGTTATGCGTAGCTTTATCAATACTATGGGCCATGGTCGAAGCACCAAGACCAACCCCTATCGGTACGACGCGAGCGAGCAGAGAGCCAATTTTGGCATACTTAGAATATTGTGGATTCAAAGCCAATGTCTTTCCAACTGCATCACTCATGGCCGCTGACGTCCACAAGGTTGACGGCCAAAGGACACCATCGGATAGCCATTTCCATTCAAATCCGTGATCGTTTTTAGCAGTTGCCCTATCGCCCCAGTCATTAAGGACAGTCTGCACGACTTGAGTACCAGCGGCGCCCAGGGCAAATGCTGTGCCCAGTTTCATCACCCTGCCGGATCCCGAGGCAAGAAATGGCACAGCTAAAGTAGCACCAATACCGCCCATCCAGTCATTGTTTACTACATTTGGTGCCCAATCCGTAAATTGTCTTATACGGATCTCTTGTTTAATAGCTTCTTGTTTGTCTGCTATTTTCTTCTGAGCAATATCTTCCGGTGTCGGACCAGTTGATGAGCCTCTTTTTTGACGCTCTTCGACGGCACGCCCGTTGTCTTCCATGGTCGGACTCTTGTCCTGCGACATGGGTGCTGGCAGTTGCCAGTGAGGACGCCTATGTACTTTACGTGTGCGACCGGTCTCATCGACTTCGTCCCACTCTTTGCCATGTGTATTCGGAATGCGTTTGTCTTCTTCGCCTTCCATGAAGCGCATGGGCGGCTTGGCTTGACCATTGCCCCCGTTGCCGTTTTCATAGAAATCTCTTTCACCCATTGCCTGTCCTCTTCTTGCCTTTCGGCTGCGACTTATTGGTGTTAGGCAATATTAAAGCTGCGGCAAGCAGCGGTAAATTCGTGAATTCCCCAATTGAGGGGGAGAATTCCCATGAAGGAGATTAATTCGCATCCGTTTTGTCATTCTGAGGCTTTAGCCGAAGAATCTGCCGCAACGTTTACATGTTCAAGTTGATCAATACAAACCAACTCAACTCACGGTAGATTCCTCGCTTCGCTCGGAATGACAAATGGGCGGACTACTTCTTATTCAAGAAATAGAGGCTATGGGCAGCTACCGACTGTCCGTTGTATTTGGCACCGGGCTTCTCGTTGTAGGCGACCTTGCATGGCTGAGTGCGCGTGAAGACCATTTGTCCAATCGGCATACCGGCATGCAGACGCACTGGTCTGTTGCCTACGTTGACTATTTCCAGAGTGATGGTCGCCGGCGGATGGCTAAAGCCGGCATCGATGAAACCGGCGGTTACGTGCACCATTACGCCAAGCCTAGCCAAACTAGATTTACCGGTAATTTGGCCGACTACATCACGCGGCAAGGTAAAGCGTTCGAGAGTTGCCCCAAGCACAAAACCCTGCGGCTTAATGACGATACTTTCTTGAGCCACATGCACCAATCCATCGCTGACTGTTTTTGCATCGAAGGGATCAATTACCACTTCTGAATCATCATAGAAAGAAAAACGATCAGCCAGGCGAACATCATATGAGTTGGGCTGAACGAGCTCGTCTTCAAAAGGCTCGACAATCAGTCGTCCTTCAGCTACTTCGCGT
>SBAT01000019.1 GCA_005240105.1 Chloroflexota bacterium | reverse complement strand
GGACAACCATCTGCATCTCAGCCACCTTCAGCTCAAGGTGGATCTCCATTGGCTCAAGGAATTGGGCAGCAGACAGGTCTCAACTCGCAGGCTGGAGCCTCCGGTGGTCCGCCGGTATCCGGTCCGCCACCAGGATCAGCCAGTGGCTCGTCGGCATCAACTGCAGGAAACACAGCATCGGCTGTTACACATCCAGGTTTAGGTAATTCTGGACAACAGCATGCTGCAGCTACTGGAGCCGGTCTAAATCAAGCGATGGGATCAATTGCTGCTAATGCAGGTTCGTTTCCAGGAATGTCGGCCATGCCTTCCTCTGCTTCTGGGTCAGGATCTTCAATTGGAGGTTCGGGATCAGGTGCATCGGGTTCATCAGCATCAGGATCATCAACATCGGCTGCACCACCCTCTAGCGCAGGCAGCGCGCCGTCAGGTGGCGGTGGTACATCATCGAGCTCATCTGAATCTTCTCCTTCTCCGGCACCTGCGCCGCCACCAGAGTCGCCAGGCGCGCCTCCGCCGGCAGCACCACCGCCGCCGTCAGATGGTAAAGGTTCAGACATAGTTCGTGAAAAACGAGACGATAGAAGCGGAGACAAAGGCAAGGGTAAAGGCTAATGAGCCGGCCCATTACAGGAGTACCAGTACTACAAATGGTTAGTAAAATGAACGTCAAAAAATTACTAGTATTGCTCACTTTAGCCTTCTGCTTTTTGTCAGTTGTGCCTCTGGCATTCGCTCAGAACGAAGCTGGTGGACCGGGCGCCAGTTCGGACAAGAATGACTCTAACCCTGGGACAGCCAGCGATATTAGAGAAGACTTTTATAAGCGTATGAAAAACGCTAAGAGTTTTGCTCCACAGAAGTACGGCGGAGAAGATGTAGTTGTTGAAGAAGAATCGAAAGGTCCCGGCGAAGTGCACCACGCTCTGAAGGGACCGGTGCAGGTATGGCCTGTGCCTGTTGCAGACGCCGTCTCTAAAGTGCCGACAATGCGCGACCAGGGTATTATGCGCAATCCATTAAAAACGTTTGGTTATCCGGTTTCAGATACGCAATACCAGGTCATTCATCGTTACAACCAAAACATCATGCTGGAGCAGCTATTTGATCCGGAAAAAGTTATCTGGGTAATAAATGCCATGGGCATGATCCAAACGCAGTCGGCTGCTAATAGTGCCGCTAACTTGGCCCGCAACCAGAGTAGTTCGGCAATTGAATATGCTGAAAAGTATTTGCCTAACTTTACTACGCAAGGCGGCAACCGCTGGAACATGATCCGAGACAAGTTATTTGTGCCAATGGCCATATTGCTTCTTTTACCGGGCGCAGTCCTTGCTCAAGTGAAGGCAATTATTGCTCAGGGATCACCTTTATTTGGTGATGTGAACCCATTTGACGGCATTATCCGATCAATTGTGGCAATCTTCTTCATTCCGGCTACTTACCTTGTCGTCAACTACGGAATTGACGTATCCAATTCCATAGCCCTAACCATTCGAGACAACTATCAGCGGATTTTCCACAGCAACATGTATAAAGACGCTGAATGTGCTGAAAAGCGTGCCTTCCCTATTAGACCAAAAGACTCCAACGATAATGGTATCTTCCGCAAATCAAAGCCGACAGGTAAAGGAGCCGGAGATCTGCAAGCCTGGACTGACCATGAAAGGAACAGCTTTGATATTTATGGATCGGACCCATGTAAGGGTGGCAACCAGGCAAATGATTTGGCTGATGAAACAACACCAGTGCTCATGAACGTCTCGCGCGTGGCAGTGAACGTCGCCAATGTCGGACTTGCCGGTACTTGGAACGTCATGTGTGCATTCCAATTAGCCTACCTGCATTATCTGTTTTTGATGGGACCAATTGTGGCGGCCCTATGGGTGTGGCCGATTGATACCTTTAGAAAAGCGCTTGGTAGCTGGATTGAAGGTGTACTTATCATTTGCTTCTGGGCTCTGTTCTGGAATACGACCATTCTTTTAATGGCTTGCTTCCGTAACGTATGCGTAACAGGTACCGTAATTATGACGGCGCTCAATGTATTGTCCATTTACTCCGTACAACATGCTTTTAACTTCTTAGGATTAGTGCAGGCGGCCAGTCGAGAAGCGTCCGCCGCGGTGCAAGAAGCCGGCTCGCAAGCAGCTGGTGGTGCCATGGCTCATGGTGCCAAGAGTGGTGTCGGAGCTCAAGGGGCAGCTATAAGCGGTGCGTCTGCATCCGGACATGCCGTCAGCCAAGCTGAGAAGCAAACAGGTATACCAGGCGGTGGACCAGGTGTTGCTGCCAGTGTTGGTTCTCCTAGTGCTGCTGGACTGGGTGGTCCGGGAGGAGTTTTGGGCGGAGGCGGTGGACATGGAGCGCCAGGCGGCGGATCAGGAGGCGGCCCAGGTCATGGTGGTGCCGGTGGGACATCGCCATTTCAGGCTGCTGCCGGCTCATCATCTGCTGCACATCCCGGTGCCGGTGCGCATGTAGAGCCACCGCCAGGATCTGCGCCTGGAGGTAGTTCGCAATTCTCAGCCGGAGGACCCGGATCACCATCTGGGCATGGTGCTGCAAGCGGACCACCTGCTTTTGGTAGCGGTACTGCAGGTAGTGGCGGAGCAGCCGGACATGGTGGCGCCGGCGGTGCCGCAGGACATAGCGGATTAGGTAATACCGGTGCTGCTGGTGGACAGGGCTCGCAACAACCTGGAGTTACAGGACAGTCAGGTTCTTTTTCCAGCAGTCAAAGTAGCCAGAGCCACAATGCTTCTCATGGACAGGCTGCCGGTTTAAACCCGCCCCCAGGGTCGCCGATGTCGGCAGGTGATGTACACTCGCAAATGGGAGCCGGTACTCACCAGTCCAACCAGTTGCATAGTGGTAGCCCGCCTAGTGCCGACTTGCACCAGGGACCAACTAATGCCAACCTGGGATTAAACGTGCATGAAGGTGCACACACTTCGACAACCGGCTCGGGTTTTGTACAGCCACCACTTGAGGGTGGTTTTACATCCAGTAATTTCCCGACTGATTCAGCCGCTGGTTCCGGTTCAGGTTTTGGTGGATCAGGTGATATTGCCTATACACCACCGCCATTCGATCAATTCTCAGGGCAGCAATTCTCCGGGTTCCAGGACGTGCCGATGCAACAAAGTGAAACTGTTGTGAATCAAGTTGAAACTCAGACGGTAACTCAAGAAACGCAACAAGTGATGCAAGAGACCCAGCAAGTCACTCAAGAAACTCAGATGGTGCCACAGGACATACAGACACAGGTAGTTCAGGAAACTTCGCCGGCATTTGTTCAGGACCAGCCGCAACAGCAAGCCTTCGAACAACAGCCGCCGCAATATGTTGAACAACAAGCTCAGTACATTGCCTCCGGTGATATGCCGATGTATCAAGGTGGAGCTGACCAGAGTCGTGTCGTTGAAAACACTGTCACACAAGAAAATGTTTCGCAGCAAATAGAATCCGAAAACAAATCCATCGTTAGCAACGCAGTTACACAGGGCGGTTTGCAGTCGAATGTGCAGGCTGCCGGTCTATCCGGTGGACAAGCACCGCAATCTGCGCCGGGACTTATACCACCAGCTGCCGCTGCCGGCATGTCCGCGCTCGGCAAAGCCCTCGGTCCGGCAATGAGTCCGGGCAGTCAGCCTCAGCAACGTGCCGAATTCAGTGGTCCCACACACTACGGTGGCTACAACGAAGAAACTGAAGAATTAGCCGGTGGTCCTCCGCCTCTCGGCGAAGCGGGCAAACTTGCTGATGCCGGAGCTGTGCATTGGAAAGATGGAGGTCAAATTAAAGATTCTGATGCGTCCAGGGAAGATGCGAGAATTGCCAAAGAAAATATTGCCAAGGCTAGACAAGAAGACGACGAACAAGGAAACGCCTAAGAAAGGACAACGTAAAAAATGTACGTTGCTGACATTGGAGTAAAGTGCCCTACCTGTGGAGTTAAATTCAACTCCAAGCAGTTGCCTGCGGTTTTAGATATCGGCTATAGAAATAGCGAATTGCGCCAACATTTCAAAGGTGTCATTCCGCAATACGAAGAGTACTTCGTCGTTACCTGTCCGAGTTGCGGGCGAGCCGATTGGTCGACGTCGTTTGAAGTTATCGAGGAGCCGGCATACTTACAATCACCATCAACGACTGCCCATCTGCAATTCCGACAGGCAGCGATGGTGGCCGAGAAGGAAGGGCGGAGTTTTTACAATATCGCCTATCTGTACTTGTATGCCGCCTGGTGTGCTGATGATCGCAATGCTCTTGTGCAAGCGTCGGAATATAGACGTCTGGCAGTAGATGCTTTCAGCAAGTCTATGGTGGATGGCTCTTGTCCGGCTGATAAAAGAGCGGAAACTGAATACCTTGTAGCTGAGATATTAAGGCGTGCCGGTGAGTTTGCCGCCAGTCGTGAATACTTCAGCAAAATTGTCGGCAGGCTGCCTGGACCTTTCGCTATAATGGCCAGAAAGCTGATGCGGTTGACTGAAGTAAGCGACAGCCAAGCCATTGATTTTGTAGCGGAGGTCAGTGCCTAATGTCAGTTGTGCATAGAGTTATTGTCATGAATCGACCACTTAAGATCCGTGGCTTTACGCTTTTGCAGTGGACTGTAATGGTGGTGGCCGTGGCTCTGGCTTTTTACTTTGGCTCGCAGGTGGCTTCCTGGGTGCCTGATTGGAAGATAGGCAATGTCCCGCTGGGCGCCTGGGTGGGAATTTTAATCCTTTGTGGTGCGGCTGTTTTTGTTGCTGCCCCAACCATGAAACCGATGGTCTGGTGGCGCAATATGCTTGCCTATCGCCTCGGCATTCAGCCACGCCAGTATTTGCCGAAAAGCGAACCGGCCATAGTTTATCTGGATGCCAGCATCATTGATCCGGGTAAAAAGGTAATGGAGACATATATAGCGGTTGAACAATAGTGGGAAGGATGAAGCGTAGCAAGAGCTGCGAAGAGCAGGTCGCCGCGAAGCAAGGAGACGAGACTAAATGTCTCGTCGGACAAGGGAAGCTGGAGGCTAGCGAAGACCAAAGCGAAGCTGAGGTCGGAGCATATTATGAGTACTCTAGATAAAGGTGATAGTCAGTCCTTGCGCAGTGCGCCGCAGGGTGATTTTTTTAGCGCCGTACTGGGCGGTCTGCCGCAGATGATTAAGGAGATGTTGCCGGGTGGCTTGCCTAATGGTCAACAGGACGGCGAACAGGGTCCTCCATCTGATCCTAGAGGGACGGCCAGTTGGAAGGATATTACCTTTATTCACTCCATCCCCGGTGATGATAATGACGAAGGGTTGGTAATTCTAGCTGACGGTAGCATGCGTAAGTACCTTTCCTGCAAGGGCATTAATGCATTGCTTTTCGATGAAGCGGATCGCGAACAATTAGCCCGTAATTTTGCCGCATTGGCTAATTCCTGTGAAACTGATATTCAAGTGATTATTCGCTCCAGGCATCTCTCCGTTGAAGAGTACTTGTCTCGGTTTCAGTCACAGATAAGGACTAAGAATGATTATCTAAAATGGTACGCAGATTACACGGACAAATGGTTCCGCCGTGTGCAAGACGTGCAGTATGTGCCCGACAGAGAATTTATCATCGTTGTAAGTTATCAGCCGCCTGATTGTCAGAACATGACAAAGCCCTGGTCAGGTAGGCGCTCTTTGCAGAAGCACGAAGAATATTTAGAGACACTGAACAGATTGGTCAGGACCGTAGCTGAACAATTGCGCTTGTCTAACTTGCGTCCGGAAGCAATGAAGCGCAAGGAAGTAAGGAGTCTTATCTATGCTGATCTCAACCCTTCTCTAGCGTCCCGCGATCGCGATGCCCCTCCGTCACGTCCGGATATTTCGGAAGCGTCTTGTTTAGCTCGCTCGGCTCTGCGTGTCGCCGATGAGCATGTGTGGTTGGACGGGCGTTATGTAGGGACCATGTATTTGCAGGAGCCGCCCCATGAAACTTGGATGGGCTGGCTTGTTGACTTGCTTACTTTGCAGGTTGAATACACGTTGTCCATGTTCATTCACACTTGTGATCAAGACCAGGTGCGCAAGAAACTGAAGAATGACGTGAAGTACGGACTGATGTCCTCAGCGCAAATGGCTACACCTGATATTGAAGGGATGGAGTCGACACGGACGGCAGCTTCTGCTATCCATGACTTTTTGCGTAGTGCCAACAAGGCATTTGATGTAGGGATTTACATAAATACCTATGCGCAGAAGCCGGAACAACTGGCTAACAACATGGATGAAATTCGGCGCGTGTTTAAGAATAAGGGCGCATTGTTGGACAGGGGGCAGATGCTTCAGTTGGAGGCTTGGCAGTCGACGCTCGCTGTCGGCATTGACAAGCTGGCTATCGTCAACCGGATGATGGCGCCGGTTGTCGGAACTTTCTGGCCTTTCTTTACTGCTGAGTGCGGCACACCTGACGGCGTGCCTTTTGGCTTTGCCATAGCTTCTGGCGAGCCGGTGCTTTTAAATCCGTTCTATCGTGGAGCAGGCAAAGACGCTAACAACATGTTTGTTGTCGGCACGACAGGAGCCGGCAAATCATTTGCTGTGTCCATGATGATCTTGCGCATGCTAACTCTTGATACGCGCTTTGTTTTGATTGACAAAACTGTGGATAGATTTGGCGCTTATCGATTTATTACTGAATTGCTTGGTCCGGAAATGTGCGCTTATGTCGATCTTGGACCTAGTGCCGGTTTGATTCTCAATCCATTTGATCTGGGACCGGAAGATAAACCGGGTGAGCCCTCCGGCGACAAGATAAGCGTGCTTTTGCAGTTGTTGGATATCATGCTTTCGCCGGAAGGACGCGAGGAATTAAACGTCGAGGAAAAGTCATTACTCGATGGCTTGATCCGTGTCGCTTACATGGATGCCGGCTTTCGTAATACGGTGCCCACCATGTCTGACCTGGCACGCGTTACAGCACAAGCAGCCAACGACGAAGTTGATCCGGTGCAAAGAGAAAGACTGCAGCAATTTGCTCGTGGCTTGTCTCTGTTTACCAAGTCCGGTGCCTTTGGCGGCTTGGTAGATGGTTATACGAATATCGATACCGAAAAACATTTGATTGTCTTTGATACACGCGAAGTCAATGAGCCTCGCTTAGAGAGAATAGCCATGTTCATTTTGGCTGAGTTCATCAGACGTAAGGCGGCAGAAAGCAAAGCGCGTGGTATTAGATTTGGTGCCATCATAGACGAGGCGGCAACGCTGATGCGCTTTAAGGCAGGCGCCAGACTGCTCGATGACTTATCCAGGCGCGCTCGTCACTACGGTATGATGCTTGTCTGTATTACACAGCAATTGAAAGACTTCTTCAAACAAGCTGAACAAGCTGACTCAGTGATTAAGAACTCGCACATGAAAATTCTTTTGCGTCAGGATCCAAGCGATCTTCGTCTGTTGAAAGACGTTTTGCGTCTCACGGATGCAGAAGTGATGGCCGTGGAGAACTTTGCCCGTGACGAACAGAAAAGACGCGACAGCCAAGCGCTCTTGATAGTTGGCGGCGTACACGGGACAATTCGTCTTGTGCCCAGTCACATGGACTACTGGTGCTGCACGTCTGAACCAATTCACGATATTCCCCGACGCTTGGAGATGATCCGTGAAATTAGGGCTAAGAATCCAAACATTAGCCATACGGATGCTTGCCGGCAGGCGGTTTATTACCTGGCTCTGCAAATGGAAGGCTGAGGTTTAAGCGTGGAGAAAATCTTTTCCATTAATAAGTGGTTTGTTTTCTTCTGTGGCTTGTTCGTTCTTGTTTGGTTAGCCTTGCAGACGGTTACCAATCAACGCATTGTCGAGATAGCCAAAATGCAAGCCACACTTGTCTTTTCCTGGCAGTGGCCGGATATGGGCTGGGGTGAGGAAGCTGATATTACTGAGGCGAAAGTTTTAAAGCTTACAAAGACCGATGCAAAAGTTAGAATAGTAGGCAGACAGAAAGAAATAGGTGGTACTGGAGTAGACGATTTGACGGCAACGCTTACCTTCTACCGCGAAGGAAAAAACTGGATTTTAGGCAGAGTGGAGTTCAACTAAATGTATTGGCGCATCAAAACAGTTGATCCGAAGGAGCTGGCCAAGAAATGGGGAGTGCCGATTGCTCTTGGCGTTAGCTTGTTTTTCAATGTGCTTTTAATTGCCACTAGACCCAATCCTAAAAAAGATACCGATGAAGGCACTAAGGTAACGATTGAGCAATTTGCCACCCAGGTAGCTACGCATCTGGTTGATTCCAGCTATATCAATTATGAAGACAACACGAAAAAGCTTATGGGTGGTGAACTGGCTAGCCAGGTTGTTAAAAAAATGCAGGCCAGTGGGGAATTGCCCAAGGACAATTTAGATATGGCGGCCACTTTGGAGGGGCTCAAAGCCCACAGGCAAGTAGCGGCTGTCCATATACGGGAGGTCAATGCCGGTGAGCCGGACGCCAACGGCTTGCTGCCCGTGACCGTAAAGGGTGAAGTGGCCATCAATTCAGCCGATGAGTCAGGGCCCTCTGGTCCGCAGCCTTTTAACTTGCAGCTGCTTGTAGGGGTCAACAACGCCACCAATGAACACGTTGTTGCCGACCTTAAAGAGAGATAAATTAAAGAGAAGTTTCCAAGGTATTTCCTCTTAAAAACCGGTAAAATTGCTCAGATTTCCCGGCAAAGGGTCCTATGACCCTAAGAGTAGATATGTTTTCTGGCATCGTAGAAGAGGTAGGCACGGTCTTAGCCGTGGGCGGCGCAGGCGAGGGCAAGCGCTTCCGTATAGGAGCCTCCCAGGTAACCTCGGACTTAAAGACGGGGGATTCTGTCAGCGTAGCTGGTACTTGCTTGACCTCTGTCTTGCAGGAAAAGCAATGGTTCGAAGTGGAAGTGGGTCTGGAGACCCTGCGTAAGACCAAACTTGGACAATTGAAGCAGGGCGATAAGGTGAACTTAGAGCGTGCGCTCAAACTGTCAGATCGTTTGGGTGGGCATTTAGTCAGCGGTCACGTCGATTGCTTAGCTAAGGTTGTCTCGATCAAGAAAGAAGGTATTACCAATATCATTACCTTTGCCATGGATATGTTGCATCGTCCTTATTTCATCGAGAAAGGATCGGTTGCTATCGATGGTGTCAGTTTGACTGTTTTTGCTTGCAACATGGATAACGGTTTTACATTCAGCGTGATGCTCATTCCACACACTTTAGAAGTAACGACGTTAGGGAAATTGCAGGTGGGTGATGCGGTGAACATCGAAATTGACCTGATTGCCAAATATGCTGCCAACTGGATGCAACCGCATGCCAAGTCCGGATTGGATCTGGCGGTACTTTCAGAACATGGCTACACTTAGACACGGATTCAATGTAATGCCTGATTTCAACCCTAGTTCTATAGCCCAGTTGCAAGCCACCAAAGTAGTGGCCGATAATTCTGTGGCATCTAAATTCAGCAGTGTGGAAGAAGCCATTGCTGATATTGCCGCCGGACGCATGGTCGTTGTGGCCGATGACGAGGGGCGTGAGAATGAGGGTGATCTAATCTGTGCGGCAGAGCTTGTTACGCCGGAATTGATCAATTTTATGATCACCAAAGCACGCGGCTGGGTCTGTCTTGCTTTGACGCAAGAAAGAGCTGAAGAGCTGCAGTTGCATATGATGGTTGAGCGCAATACGGAAAGTCAGGGCACGGCTTTTACAGTAACTATTGACGCCGACAGCAAGTTTGGTGTCACAACTGGTATCAGTGCTTTCGATAGAGCAACAACTATTCGTGTTGCCGTCGATGATAATTCCACGCCTTTAGACTTACGACGTCCCGGACATATCTCGCCTTTAATTGCTAAAGCCGGTGGTGTGCTGAAACGTGCCGGACATACGGAAGCTGCCGTGGATCTGGCGCGCATGGCCGGGCTTAAGTCGGCTGGCGTCATTTGCGAAATCATCAACGATGACGGCAGCATGGCTCGTGTGCCGCAGCTATTTGAATTTGCTCAAGCCAATAATTTGAAAGTGATAAATATCGCTCAACTTATTGCTTATCGTTTAGAGCGTGAACGTTTTGTCGTGCGTGAAGCAGAAGCGGAATTCCCGTCGGCTTATGGACAATTCAAAATGTACGCCTACCGCAATCAACTTGATGGCCGCGGTCATATTGCTTTTGTCAAAGGCGATGTTCATGGTAAGAAAGATGTACTCGTAAGGGTACACAGCGAATGTTTGACCGGCGATGTGTTTGCCAGCCTGCGCTGTGACTGTGGTCCGCAACTGGAAGCAGCGATGGCCATGATTGCCAAAGAAGAATCAGGCGTCCTTGTCTATCTGCGCCAGGAAGGTAGAGGCATCGGTTTAATCAATAAGATCAAAGCTTATGCCCTGCAAGATCAAGGACAAGACACGATTCAAGCTAATGAGTCTTTGGGATTTAAACCGGATCTGCGTGATTATGGTGTCGGTGCCCAGATGATGTACGACCTTGGACTATCGTCTGTGCGCATCATTACGAACAACCCGCGCAAAATTGTTGGACTGGAAGGTTATGGTTTGCAAATTACTGAGAGAGTGGCTATGCCGGCGGCATGCAACAGCCACAACATCAATTATTTGCTGACTAAAAAAGAAAAAATGGGACATTGGTTGGATGGGCTTGATGCTCATAGGCAAGGAGAATAGTCGTGGCTAAGGAATATTCGGGCAATTTAATAGCAACTGGACAAAGATTTGCAATTGTGATCAGTCGGTTCAATGAGTTCATCACCGGCAAACTTTTAGGTGCCTGTATCGACACGCTCAAGCGCCATGGTGCGGATGAGGAGTCAATTGAAATTATGTGGTGCCCGGGCGCTTACGAGATCCCGTTCGTTGCCAAACAAGCAGCTTTTTCCGGCAGATATGATGCTGTAATTTGCTTGGGTTGTGTCATCCGTGGTGCTACTCCACACTTTGATTACGTGGCTGGTGAAGCAGCTAAGGGTATCGGGCAAGTTGGGCTTGAGTCTTCCGTACCAACAATCTTTGGTGTGTTGACTACCGATACTATCGAACAAGCCGTAGAGAGAGCAGGCACGAAAGCCGGAAATAAAGGTGCTGACGCAGCTGTCTCAGCTATCGAGATGATCAACTTGTTGAAAGCGATTCGCACACCGGTAGCAGCCCGATAGTCGACTTGCTTTTGGGCGACATAACTCAGCGGACGACTTCGGCTTCTACCTTGCGCCCGTAGTATGGGTATTCTTTCAGGAGTCGCCCGAAGACGCTGGCCACACGCAAGGCATCGATCATCGGGCCTTCTGTGCGGACTTCCCTAAGCATCATTGCTTTTTCCAGAGTTGTCTTCTGGAGGATCAAGCGCATCAATACAGTGGTCGAGAAATGCAGGCTTACTTTCGGTCTGATGGCACCATGGTCCAGCCGTTGAACGGTTGCTTGTCCGTTGGTTGCTCTTAAGACCCAGGCTAGGTGTTTGGGACCGTCGACGATAAAGCCTATGCTTGTGTCGGCTTTTGTTGCTTCTTCCAGCAGGTCGGAAATAAAGGCAATAGGTAGGAATTCTTCAAAGTAGTGGTGGGCAAACTCTTCGGAAAATGTAGGTTCCAAGCGCTTTTTGTCGACGGGGAAAGAATGACCCCAGTTATGAGTTCTGCCGTAGCGAATTTGTTTTTCAAAATAGTTTTGATCTATGTTGGACGGTGTAATTTGGTAACGGCCAAGTAACTCAAACAGATTTCTTGTTGTCACCTGCACTTCGTCCAGCAATAAATGCAGCACTATGGAAGGCAAGCGATAAGGATCAGCATT
>SBAT01000090.1 GCA_005240105.1 Chloroflexota bacterium | reverse complement strand
TTCCCGGCATGGTCATTTTGAATTCGTATGTAGGTGTGTTTGTTTGTTTGTTACGGATAGATGTGTTCGCCCGGGTCGCCCCACCTTACTACATAGTCACCGTCTTTTTTATCGACATGGATTGGACTGAGAAACCCTTCTTTCTTCTTCAAATGTTCCAGGACATTTTGACGCTTTGCCCAGTCCATTGATTTCAGTTCTTTGTTTATGTCGCCGACGGTGGAATCGTACGAATTCTGTTTGGTGCTAAGGCGGTCGATGATATTGCCAGCGGTAGCATCGGCAGCTTTGTCTGCTTGTTCACGAGCAGCCTTTGCTTGCTCTGCAACGATCTGTTCGGGAGACGGTTTGCCAATATTGGCAAGCATGTCACCTGCACCGTGCATCGCCTGGTTGAAGGCGTCGCCCATTCCTTTGAAATCGATATTTAGAAATCCATGTTCTTCTGATTTCTTTGACACCGAGTCCTGCTGGGTCTTGTCGCCGGAATTAGTTCCAGCGGCGTCTTTTGACCATGTGTTGACTGCACTTTCCGCAGCGGCTTTTCCCGGTGCTTCTACTTTCTCTGTCTGTGCTGTCTTATTTACGTTGTCTCCATGCGGATTTGCCATATCCCAATTCCCTCATAGTAAATGTGGCTACGTTAAATGTGCCCAGGAATGGCGTTAACTTAACGAAAACTCGTCCTGGTCACGTATTTGGATTTATACGCGATAGGTCAATGCTAGACACAAGCAAAGATTAACTCTGTCTAATGTGTTGTCTGCTTCGTATTTCTGCCACACTGGCTGCGGGTTTTGCGCTATACGCATGCTCTAAGTTCATTTAGACTTCTTGGCTTAAGGCATCCCGAGAGAAATAGCAGTTGGCAGAGAGATTAGGTTTAGAGGCTGTGCAACCTCCAATTCCGGATAAAGTGTCTGGAGAGGCCAGTTCTGCTGTGGGACGGTTTATCCAAGAGAGTCCGGAATTTTGTCGGAACAATGACCGTGCGGCTAAATTAGTCGAACAGCAGAAATATGAGCAGGCAGAAAGGCTTTATAGAAGCAATGTTTCTTACCAGACATCTAAATACAGAGATATGCCTACCGAGCCTAATCTGGAGAAATTGAACGAGAGTCGGAAGAACTTAGCTCACGTCTTAATGTCTCAAAGCGAATTTTCTGAAGCCGATCAGTTGTTGCGCCAGTCCTTTGCTGACTTAGAAGCCCAGAGCATGGGCCTTTTAAGAGACGAGGATGTACTCGAATTAGGAAAGAACTGGTTCAATGTCGAAAACGAAAGAGCAAAATTAGAGCAGGTAGACAAACTCTTCGCAAAACATGCAACTGCGGTAAGACGTGAAATTGGCAGATACGGCACTGATCCGAAAAGCTGGCTAGTAGCGGCCATGGAAAAGAACCGTGTGTTGACCATTGGTGAAGGTCATGTCTATGCCGGCACCAGTGGCCATCATGAGTTAGGACGTTCACTTATGGGAGCACTGAAAGATGCTGGCGCTACACATTTGGCCGTTGAATTGCCGTTCAGTCGCCAGGACTTACTTGACCATTTTAGTAGAACAGGCTCTGTAGATGAATCGCTCTTGAAGTCTAGCAAGGTTACCAACGAGTACATCTCTACTCGGAAGTTTCTCCAGAGTCCTGATCTGATGAACGTTCTTACTGCTGCTCGCGAAGCAGGACTAAAGATAGTTGCGGTTGATGACGCTAACAGTATCAATGTCGGACCTTACAATGGGGTTTTTGGAACAGGTCGAGATAATACTATGGCCGCGAACATTGCCAATATTCTAACTTCTGATCCGAAAAGCAAATTTGTTTATTGGGTAGGAGCAATCCATGCTGAAGTTGCTGTTGATAAGCGTGATCATGAAAGAGCTAGCCAAATACTGCGCAAACAGGGATTTGATGTTTGCTCAGTATTGCCAAAAGAAAAACAACCAGGTCGTGATAACAACCCATTGTTTGCGCTGATAGACGATGTAAAACAGCCGACGTTGGTACCGATGAATAAGGCTAGGACTTTGTCTAGGCTGCCGGAATTAAAAACGCTATTTCCTATAACCCAAAATTTTGGCGCTTGGGATGCTGTAATTATTTATCCTACAAAATAAGAGCTACTTCTTGCCAAAAAGTTCTTCAATCAATTTTTCAGCTGCTGTGTGTGGATCAAGTGAGTGGCTCAATACTTTGCTGAGCACGGCATTAACGCCAGGAGAATCGGCAAGAGATGTCCTGAGATTTTCGCGAGCAATTGCTGCTACAAGTTCAGTCAACTCCGTTTGCACCTTGTGTTTGCGCCTGTCCAAGAGTTGCCCGCTGGATTCTAGAAATAGCTTGTGTTTCTGTACGGCTTCCCAGACTTTATCAATGCCTTGACCTGTTTCGGATACAGCAGAAACTACAGGTGGACGCCAGTCGGATTTGAAGTTGCTCAATTCAAGCGATGCCATTATCTCGCTGGCTGTTTTGTCGGCGCCTGGCAAATCAGATTTGTTGACGACGAAGATGTCGCCAATTTCCATGATGCCCGACTTGATAGCCTGAATGTCGTCGCCGGATGAAGGCATTAAAACGAGTATTGTAGTGTCCGCAGTTTCAGCAATTGCCAATTCTGATTGTCCGACACCAACTGTTTCAATAATTACTACATCGTAGCCGGATGCTTCCATCATGCGCACGGCGTCATAAGTAGCAAGCGCGCAGCCTCCAGCATGACCGCGGTTGGCCATCGAGCGGATGAATACGTCTTTGTCCATCGTGTGCTCTTGCATGCGAATGCGGTCGCCTAAAATTGCTCCACCGGTAAAGGGGGAACTTGGGTCGACAGCTAGTACACCTACACGCAAACCGGAACGGCGAACGGCAGCAATTAGGGCGTCGACAAGAGTGGATTTACCGACTCCGGGTGAGCCTGTAATGCCGATCAAGTGCGCACGTCCGGCGTGCGAAAAAAGTTTGCGGACGAGTTCCGTTGCATCCGGTCCACCGTCTTCCACAATACTCAAAGCACGAGCGAGCGCTCTGCGGTTGCCTGACAAAAGGTCTTTGGTTATCGTTTCCAAATTTGTATCCAAGATTTCGTTAATGCTGCATAGGTCTATGTGAGACAAGCGATCTTAGCAAGCCTTAGGCTAAGCTGCTACTCTAGGTTTCTCCGCTTGAGATGTAGCGGAAACAAAGTCTTTTCCCCATCGTCAACGCCTACATATCATGAACAGGAGTTGTTATGAATAAATTGAAGCTGGCTGTCATGCTTTGTTGTTCTTTATCCATAGTTCCAAACCCGGCAACGGCTTTTGATCCGGGCAATCTGACCATAAAAAGCGGTTCTGGCGAGGAAATAACTTACAAGAAAGGCATGTTTGGCAAGAAGCAGGTCTTGGTCAAAGACCGCATTGGCAACAAGTACGAAAAGAAGAAGGGGATGCTTGGCGGTCGAAGCAAAGAAGTAAGCGTATTAGGTAATCAATACAAAAGCTCGCACAGTGTACTTGGCGACAAAGCCGAAGGACGCAGCTTCTTCGGTGACACTGTTACAGTCAAGAAGGGCATGTTTGGACGCCGCTCTACAGAAGTTGATCTTTCAGGCATAAGCGGGGTTGTGAAGGGCTTAATGGGCAGCAAAGAGCCTTTTAGCGATGCGCCTGCCGATTTCTCGTCGGAGGACTTATTGCATGCCTACAAAGAGAAGGGACCGGTCGATGGAAACACGTTGGAGAATAATTTGAAAGAGCCTGGTTCGCCTCCTCCTCAGTATTACACCAGCTTCTAACTACTTGCCCTTAAGGTGACGCAGCCAACTTGGCGACGGCGTGCCTTTGTCTTTGCCTGCCGGTTGCTGATAGTCTTCCTGCTCGGGAGCACTTGATCTCTTACGCCTATTTACATTTTCAGCATCCGTAAGCATTACTGCTAGTTGGTCACGTTCCGACTGGCAAATCTTAAGCTGGTGTTGAATGTCATTGAGAAGAGCTTTGAATTCTTCCATTTCTTGGTTTTTGGTTTCCATCTGGGTGGCCATCTTGGTTAGCTCTTGATGCAAATGCTTGTTTTCTCTGCTTTTATCAGCCAGTAGCTGGCTCTGATTGGCTAGTTCGACCTTGATGTCTTCGGCGTCCCGGGCAATCCGCTCCAACTCTCGAGCCTGGGCAGTGAGCGTTATATTGCGCTCCTGGGCAGCTAAAAGTGCTTCCTGTAGGGCGACGAGCTTCTCCATCAGTGTAGAGGAGTCCCACTGATGCCCGGTTATCGGATTAATTGCAGGATTTGATTCAACCATTGGCGATTAGGCCTTGTTCTCAGCCATCTGTAGCTTTAATATTCCCATCGATATCCCGTCTCAATCGAGACCCTGCGTTGGCAGTGTAAGCAATTCGAGTGTTAATTAATGGCAGATTTGAAAATTTTGGGTGGCGAGGTCATAACCGACTCTGGTCACGAGCTTACAAACGTCTGGTTAAAGGGCGATAAGATTGCCGCTTTGGGCGACAGTCTGGAAGGCGACTGGCAGGTAATAGATGCCTCGGGCATGCTTGTTACCCCGGGACTCTTTGATTTGCAGGTTAACGGCGATCCTGACTGCAATCTGTGGGCTGATCCGACCGATAGTGAGTTAAATAAGCTTGGTTCAAACCTGCTTAAACACGGGGTTACAAGCTTCTTGCCGACCTTGATTACCGATGAAGTTGGGCACTTGAAGAAGAATATGAGAGCGCTCAATGAATTTGGTCTGGGCATGGATAAGGCAAAAACCGGCTCGGCATCAATGCTGGGGCTGCATTTAGAGGGTCCGTTTCTGTCGCCCGAGAAGCCCGGTGTACATCCAACGAACCACTTGTTGCCACTGTCGGCTGCTGCTGCCGACTCTTTAGTCAATGGCAGCGATAAGGTCAGTCTGATGACCCTCGCGCCGGAGATGGACAAAGAAGGTAAAGCAATTGAAGTACTGATCACGAAGGGTGTTCATGTTGCTCTCGGTCATTCCAATGCAACTTTTGAAGAAGCTCAAAAGGCCTTTGCTGCCGGTGTTAAACTAATGACGCATACTTTCAATGCTTTGCCTGCTCTTAAGCATCGAGAACCTGGAGCTATTGCTGCGGCGATGCTTGATGACGAAGTTAGCTGTTGTGTTATAGCTGATGGTCTGCACGTTGATCCACCTGTCGTGAAGCTGCTAGTGCGTATCAAGGGTGTCGACAAAGTAATTCTTGTCAGCGATGCCGCACACATTGGCACAACGGGTGGCGGGTTAGTTGGATCATCTATCACGCTTGATCAGGCGGTTAAGAACATTGTTGATTGGGGCGTGGCAAGTTTTGCCGAAGCTATTAAGATGGCTTCGTTTAACCCGGCTCGGGCATTGGGTTTCCATGAAATTGGTGAACTGTCTATGGGCAAAGCAGCAGACATCGTCTTATGGGATCGTAAGACGTTGACTGTGAAGCATGTCGTAAAAGCGGGACAGCTTGTTTTCTAGCGGTTGACCATACTGTCGACAACGAGGCTGGCGGCGCCGATCATGCCGGCTGATGTGCCTAAAGTAGCTGGTAAGATCTTCACGTTCTGACCAATTATGGGCAAGCTGCGGTCGATAAATAATTCACGCATGGTTTCGAAATTGACGAATTTTTCCATGCCACCTGTAATGAAGAAGCAATATGGGTCCAGGGCATGAGCTAAGCTTACTAAGCCGGTTGCCACATGTTCATGCCAGATTTCGATTATCTTGTGTGCGACTGGATCGCCTTTGTCTGCTGCTTCGCCAACTATTTCGTTAGTAAGATGGGGCAATTTGTTGGCCAGATTAGATTGCTCGGGTTTGATGGTGGCGATTACTTCTTTGCTTGTGCGCAAGAAGCCTGATCCTGACCCATATGCTTCCCAACAGTCCCAGCGTCCGCATGTACAGAGACGTTTATTGTCCATGGAAATTTTTAGATGGCCGACTTCACCGCCGGCCCAATGTTGTCCGCGATAAAGTTTGCCGTCCATAACAAGGCCGCCGCCTATTCCTGTGCCTAGCGTGATCGTCACAACTGCTTTTTTGTCGCCCAATCCGGCTGCATGCACTTCAGCATAAGCGGCGGCATTTGCATCGTTTTCTGCGTGTGTCGGCAGCATCGTCTTTTGTTCGACGATTTTCTTTATTTGCGTGCCTTCCCAACCTGGTAAATTTCCTGTCGAACCAATTACTTCGCCGGTTTCCACATTGACGACTCCGGCTGTGGCTATGCCTACACCGGCTATTAAGTGGTCCTTTTGGAAATCAGCAATGAGACCTATGACGGACTCGATGATCTTATCTGCGCCCTTAGGTGTAGGGACCTTCTTTATTTCAGTTACTAACTTGCCATCGCATACAATTGCTGCAGCTAATTTTGTTCCGCCTAAATCAATGCCCAGTGCATTCATCTTGGGCCTTGTCGTGCCGCTATCCATTTGTGCTGCGTCGCCGTCCTTTGTTAGTATCGTCATATTCCGCTTCCCAGTTGCCCTTGATCAGGTGAGTTCTTTAAGACAAGTTTGTTGTATGGGATTGGCTGTCCAAACAAAATGTCGAAACCGTAGCGGTTGATTCCTCTAATTGTGTCGTAGAGGACAATGAATTTCATGTCTTCAGGTCCGATGGCGGCTGAGATACTGCGGTTGGTCAGCAGTTTGGCATTGAGGTTGTAACCGATGGAGGTGCCTACGGTTAGATACTTGCAGAGTTTAATGTCTCCCTGCACATAGGTTGACTGAGAACCGTTGATGAATTGGTCGAATACAAATGGTGATTGTCCTTTAACTCCGGATTGAAAGTAACCGGTATTAAGACGCAGGCGCTTCAGGTACAAGTTGAGCACTGGACCAACTTGGGCCATCAACATGGAATCCCCGGTTGAATATCCGCGCAGTGCTGCTGCTGCACTGAAGCCGAGCTTGACGCCGAGTTTGTTGTCACCATAAGCAAAGAGAGGCAATGTGGAGACGTTGATTTGTTCCTCAAAGCGCATTGCCTTAGTTATCTTGTCGCCCAGTGGCATGTTGAACAACTTCTTGTATTCAGGCGTCAAGTTGAGCAGGTTTGGATCATCAGATGCCCAGCCGCCTGATGTACGGAATGTCACTGAAGCCAGATAAGGGATTTTGCTTATCCCTCTTAAATCAACCAGTTCAGCGATATAGCGGGCGCGGCGAGCACCAAAGATTCCATCTTCGATAAATCTATTTACGCCCATTTGAAATTTTGTAGACCGAGTGAAGTTATAACGTAAATCACCGACTACCAAATTGGAAACACTGCCGTAGGCAATTTGTGCGTTCAAGCGATCTCCCGTGTAGGAAATTCGCGCACCAGCACCAATTTGTCCTGTTTGTGATGTACCGCTGGTGGAGTTTCTGCCGCCAATCTGCATCATTGGGATGACCTTAAACATGCCTGATTTGCCGACACCATAGTTAAAGCTTGGTCCGAAGCTTATGCCGCCCATCTGCAAGTTGTTGCCGATTTGAGGAGTAATAGGCATTAACAGACGCTGGTTAGTGCCGCCCACCGTAGTTGTGATTTTGCCCACCGGGATTGATAAATTGCCGAAGCAAACTCTGCCGCCCAGGACAGTTAAGTTGCCGACATCTTTGTAGCGTTCATAGACCATGCGCCGGGCTTTGAATTTCCAACTTGGCTTATTCGGCAAGTAAGCATCAGGGTGCATATGCTTTTCAGCTGTTTCTTCTATGAAGCCGAGAGGTCCAAACACAGCGTTACGCTGGAAAGAGAACGGCTGCGGCATTTGCAAGGTGCCTTGTGAAAATGCCACGTTGCGGCTGTTACCGATTGATTTGCGGGCGATAATGTCAGCGCCTTGAATTTCAGTGTCGGGGTTGGTTATCAGATATTCGTCGGAGTTGACCTTGAATTTAAATGCCGAACCTGTCGTTAGCTGACCATTTCTATAAATACGTACTGCTCCACGCGCATCAATTGTCTGGTTGTTCTGGTCGTAGAGAATGGTGTCTGCTTCAAGTTTTGAATCTTCGCCGCCAATGAGGACTATGGCATTGCCGGTGCCCAAAAAAGTATTTGTTTGTTGGTCGAACTCGGTGTCGTCTGCAATTAATTGAATTGTTCCCTTTAGTTTGGCCCCCACTGGAAGTCCCAGATCGCTGTCGTCTTCGTCAATGCCTGATTCAGCCGAAACATTTTCCGGTGTTGGTTTGAGTTCGTTCTGGTTGGCTGCTGTTTCTGTTGGATTTTCCGAGTCGAGGATTTGCTGTTGGGCGCTGGATGTGCTGGAGTTTTTGCTTGCCGGCTGTGGTGATGGTTGATCCGGTTCGTAGGTATCAAGCTTTGGTTGCATCGGCATGAGCATCGTGCCTGTCGGCAAAGGCTTGGGCGCCGGCTGAGCAACAGGTGTTGCTGCCATTGATGGTTGAGCAAGAAATACGACCGATGAAAGCGCGACAAAAATCTTTCGTTGAACTAATTTGGAGTTCATCCAGTTTTCCTCGGAAAGTGGCTTTACTTGCGTGCTTGAATCCTTGACTAACTTGGAGCCGTAGGATTCTGCCGCATGCGGATGTCAACAATGATGCAATGTTACTAGATATCTCAAGAGGGAGCAAGAAAACATATGTGAAGTACAAAAGATGATGTCAACAGGTAAGTTGTCTGTGTCAAAACAAGGTTGGCTTTATAGGGATGAGCTGTGCTTGGCTACTTTATATAAAGAATTTGTCACCGTAATAAGGCTGGCTCCTTGTGGACTGAGGCACTAATCTGGGAAAGTAAGAGTACTGGTCGTTAATCCCACTCATGGTCAACTCAAAATGCAAGCATTTGAATTTTGTTCAGGCACAAGAATTTCATTCGGCGAGGATACGGCATCAAGCGTTGCTGATGTTCTGAAAGAACTTGGAGCAACTAAAGTTCTCATCGTTACTGACGGCAACTTGCTGAAAGCAGGCGTTGTAGAGCCAATTCTGGCTGCATTGGCCGAAGGTGGCTTTGATAAACCGGCAATTTTTAGCTCTGTACCACAAGATTCCGATGTCGATTCGGTAATGAGTGCAGTTGAATTAGGTGTCAAACACGATTGTGATTCGTTGATTGCAGTTGGCGGTGGTTCTGTCATGGACACGGCTAAGGCAACCAATATTTGTTTGACTTATCAGGGTGACAATTACGCAGGTCATTTGGTTGATTATCAGGGCCTCAATAATTTGCCGACAAAGCTTTTGCCTTTCATTGCCATCCCGACAACAGCTGGTACCGGTTCGGAAGTTTCTCTTGTAGCAATGGTTATGGACCGTCGTGAGGGTAGAAAACTCTTGTTCGGTAGTCCTTTCTTGGCCCCGGATAGAGCAATTCTAGATCCGAAATTGTTGCTTTCATTGCCGCCGCGCCTGACAGCTGCTACAGGACTTGATGCCTTAACGCACGATATTGAAGCCCTGGTTGCTCCAATTGCGCCGTCGCCTTTTGTCGACGCACTAGCTTTGGAGTCCATGAAGTTGTTGTTTGAATTCTTACCTCGGGCGACTCTTGATGGCCGCGATATCGAAGCTCGCGGCAAAACACTTGTGGCTAGCACTATGGCCGGCTTAGCTTTTACTAATAGCGGTGTTGGCATTGTTCATGCCCTTGCTCATTCAACTGGAGCAAAGTACGGTACACATCACGGGATGACCAATGCCGTATTTCTTCCTCATGGCATGGAATTCAACATGGATGTTTCACAAGCTCGCTTTGCTCACGCTTCTAGATATCTTGGATTCTCTGCTTCCAGCCGAGATGGAGAAGCGGCGGATGCTTTGATCTCATCCGTGAGAAATATAATCTCTGACTTAGGATTGCCGGATCGCTTGCAGGACTTGGGTGTTCCGGCACCGGTCAACGGAGACCGGCAAGAAATTGCTTTGCTTGCATCGACAGATCCTGCAATAATGTTTAACCCGAAGGAGGCCTCTCTGGAAGATATAATCCGCATATACGAGAGGGCGTACTAATGCCGGTTTTCGCAACGTCAGAAGAAATACATGGTGTGATGTCCGACTTGTGGCACAGGGTCAAGGCTGATCCTGCAATTGCCAGACCGTTAATTGAATCCAAGCTAAGCGCCCAGTTCCGCTTTCGGGAACCGGAAGGAATCGTGACAATTGACTGTACAGATGGACTGGAGATGAAAATCATCATCGGTCCCTGTGACTTCAAACCCACAATAGAAATGGCTATGAAGGGCGATGTTGCTCACGAGTTCTGGATGGGTCGTATTAGCGTTCCAGTGGCCATACTTACCGGAAAAATTGTTTCTAAGGGACCAACTCCAAAAGCCCTAGCGCTTTTGCCGATTATTCGTCCTGCCTTTGACCTTTATCCCAAGGTACTTGAGGAAGCCGGCAAGCAAGCTCTTATGTCGCGCTAGTCAGGTGTCGTAAATGTCGGTTGCAACCATCGGGGAAGTCGTCGTTGATTGGTTGTCCGTTAAAGCCGGCAAGAGTCGCTTGGATGCAACGCAGTTTAGCCGCCACCTAGGAGGCAACGCTGCCAATGTTGCTATTGCCTTTAGCCGTTTAGGCGGAGCAGCAAGACTAATTGGCAGGATTGGCGTGGATTTTCACGGCGATTTTTTGAAAAGGATCCTGATCAGAGAAGGGGTTTTACTAGACTTCTTAATTGCTGATGACAAACATCCGACTGCTCAGTGCTATGTTTTTACTGATGCTAACGGCGGACACTCTTTCTACAATTGGCCGGATCCCAATGCAGCATCGGACCTTAAGCCAAGAGATGTGAAAGCAGAAGCTCTTGCAGGCGCCCGATTTCTCCACGCTACTGGAATTTCCATGACCGCTGAGCCGAGGCGTTCGGCGATTGAAAAGGCCATTAGCCTTGCTTCTCAATTTGGGATGATCATTTCATTTGATGCTGGTTTTCCTACAGGAGAAGATGAAGCGGCTAAAGTACTGGCAGCTGGATGTCTTGCCCGGGCGCATATTGTAAAAGTGAATTTGCAGGAACTTATGTTCTGGTCGGATGCCGAATCACTGGAATCGCCCAAAGAGATGGCTCAAGTCCTCTTTGAGCGTTACAGACCTACCGTACTGGCGGCAACTCTTGCCGGCAATGGCTGCATTTTAGTGAGCGACAAAGGAACTGCCGTTTGTCCTGGCTATGAAGTTTATTCTGTCGATGAAGTTGGCGCCGGGGACGCTTTCATGGCCGGATTGATGTACGCTGTTGATCAACGGCTGGGGCAAGCAAGCAACCCGGAGAAGCTAGCTGAGCTTTCTATAAGCGATTGGCAAAGAATTGGCGCCTTCGCTAATGCCGTCGGTGCACGTGCTTGCGAACGCCTCGGTGCTACAGAGGGCTTGCCCGTGCTGGACGAAGTGCTGGCACTTTTGGCATTACCCGCCAATAAAGTGGTTATCTAGAGGAGACTATGATCCACTTAAGCGAACCGATGGCCAATCTATTGCACTTCCTGTGCGATTCAGTTGTGCTGCTTGTTGTTTTAGGAACATGCGTTGCTGCATTTGTTTTCTACAAGATTTTCAAAAATGATCTGGATCTCAGGGAGTAAGCACCTTGTCCGCTGCAGCCAGATACTCGCAAATAGCAAACATGTTTGTAATTTGGTTTGCCGGCACATCATCTTTCAACCCATAGTAGTCCACACATAAACCACATGCGGCAACTTCTACGCCGGCTGAGTGAAAATCCTCAAGGACTTTCAAAACAGGTGAGTTTTTGGCCATGAGTTTAACGCCGGAGTTAGCCATTAATATTGCTTGCGGTTTTTGACCGGTTTCAAAAAATGTTTGCAGAAACAAATTTAGTAATGTCCGGCTGAATTCTTCATCGCCTTCGCCAAAGGAGTCCTTAGACAAGAAAACAACCGTTGTTTTGTCTTGCGCGGTACTTGTTTGTAGTCCTATAGCAATTAGTGGAGACGGAGAGGATTCATTGGCGTGACGACTTATCCTTACTTGGAATCCTTCAGCAGTCTTTGTACTTGTGGCAGTTGCCTTTAAGTATTTGGCCAGCCGTTCAAGATTTCTTACCGAAACCTCATCATCAACAAGCGCTTGTACTTGATTGACCTCGGGATCGTCGAAGAGTCTTTTCGTTCGCAATACGGGTTCAGGACAAGTAAGGTTTCTAAGATCGACTTGCATAACTAATTAACTAACTCCACAACACCACTTTTCCCAGGGACAAATTGACCAATTACCGCACCTACTAGATTGGCTGCTTTTAAGTCAGCTACTAGTTGCGCTGATTGATGTATATCAACAGATAACATAAGCCCACCGGCTGTTTGCGGATCAAACAAGAGATCCATAAATGGATCATCGGTGAGATTATCGACGTGGTGTTCGTAAGACTTACGATTGGCATAGGTGGCCGCGGGTACAAAGCCTTGTTCAACCAGTGATTCAACTTCCGGTAAATAAGGAATCGCTTTGGTAAATAGTTTTGCTTTTAAACCACTTGCTGACGCCATTTCATGCAAGTGTCCGACCAAGCCAAATCCGGTGACATCGGTAGCTGCGTGTATGTTGTACTTTAGGGCAATGTTGAGAACTTGATCGTTCAATAATGTGAGATTTTCAACAAGAGTGTTTTCTGATTCTTTGGATAATACTCCGCCCTTGAGTGCTAGAAGACCAACACCTGTTCCAATTGGTTTGCAAAGAATAATTTGATCATCAGCCTGGCATTTGTTATTGGTCAGGATTTTATCCGGGTGTACAAGGCCCATTACCGACAATCCATATAAGACTTCTTTGCCTTGAATTGAATGCCCGCCTGCTAAGACGGCCCCAGCCTTAGCAATAGTATGCGCGCCGCCTTTGAGGATTTCTTTGGCAGCTGATAGAGGTAGATCGCAAGAGGGAAAACTGAAAATATTGAGCGCCATTACAGGTTTGCCACCCATTGCATAAATGTCGGATAAGGCATTGACAGCGCTAATTTGTCCAAACAAATATGGATCGTCAACAAGCGGCGGAAAGAAATCTACGCTTTGAATGACAGCAAGATCATCGGCAATCTTATAGACGGATGCATCTTCGAAATTATCTATGCCTGTAAGTAGTTGCGGGCAGTCAAGTTTTGCAATGCCAAAAACAATCTCAGTTAATTCATGAGCACTCATTTTTGCAGCGCAACCACCGGCTTTGACATTTGCCGTCAGTCGACATATCTCTGGCGATGGATCTTGTTTCGCTTTGTCTTCTTGGATATTGGTCATGGAAAAAGCCTTATTTGAATCTTCTAAAATGCTGATGGTTAGTCACTTTCAAGAGGGTAGATGCAAATTAGTGCATCTGTGTTTTGAAAAAACCTTTTATGTGAGTTTTTTGTGTTTAGCCAGTTATGGGCTTTTCGGCCCTTTAAAAAGTATCCGGAAGAGTGTAGATTGTACTCCTCGTGATGGCCCTTAAGCAAAGGCGAAAAAACGCGTCTATTGACTACGGGCGATTCCATTGTTTGCGTTACTCATCTTCTTTCTAAACAAGGGTGTCCAATGCCGAAAAAAGTACTAGTGGCTCTTCCTCAGGGATTACTCGAGCAAATTGATTTTGTTGCTGGTGTTGAACACCGTACGCGTTCCGACTTGATACGCGAAGCAATGCGCCGCTATATTGAAAACTTCAGACGCACCCAAGGACCCCGTATGTCCGTAAGCAGCGTTGGCGCCCAGAAAGTGGCTCTTTTAACCGAGTCTGAGTAGTTTTCCCATACCTCTCTTCTTGACTTGCCTTCCTGGCAGCCCTAATATTATGGGTGCCTGGGGCTTCTCAAGGGTATTCTAAGTATGCAGTGGGGCAATATCTGGATAGCAGAGGTCATTTTCGCCCTCTCCATAGTCTTAGGCTTGGGATATGTAAAGTTACCTGGGATATTGCGCCAGCGGAAGTTGGCACGAGGGTCCCCTTGGGGCTATTATCCTGATCAGGCAACCAAAGCTGATCCTGGTTATTTCCCTGACAATGATCGTGACTTCTTGCACAATACCAATGCTGCCTTTGGGCACCTGCAGGGATTTGGCGATTATGGCGAATTCACCGGTTTCGGGGAAATGGGTGAATTTTAGAAAAGAGACGGTCTTAGGTGTTATTGGAAAATTTGACGCCGTTCATCATGCCCCTTCTGGGGGTTGTCTTGCTTGGCGCTCTCATTTTTGTCCATCGTGATGATAAGCACCCGCTGGCGCAAAAGATTCTTCTAGTAGCCCTTGCTGCATTTATTGTGCAATCGGCAACTACTACTATCCAGCGCCGGGAAAAGTCGAATACTACCTCACTAGTTATGGCAGGCGAAGGTGCCAACCTAACTATGCGCGGTTATATGGCTTTTGATTTTGTCAGGATTTCCTCTCCGCAAGCTTATTCCACAATTAATACGATTTTTGGCGGCGACGCGTCCGGCTTTAGTCGCAGGTTGGTTGATCAATCAGAAGAAGTATTGCGCCTGGCATTGGCTGATGCTCCCGATAGTCCATATTTGCAAATCCGCCTGGCCCTGGTTCTAGCGCAAGCTGATTTTACAAACAACAAAAAACAAATTGATAGCCTGCTTTCAGGGCTTGAGAAAAACAATGATCCGCGCATCGCTGAGTATGCAGGCATAATCCGCAAGATCTACTTTGGTGTCGTGTCGAAAACTGACGAGGCAAGCTACGCCAAGACAATTGAGACTCTCATGCCGCAAGGCTGGTATCGAGATGCCTCTTTGCTGAGTCTATACAAGAGCGCCGGCGATACTGAGGCTTATAAGCACTACATAGAAATATCTGAGCAAAAGGCCATAGATTGGCTAACTAAAATCGCGATGATAATTATTTTCATCCCTCTAATTATATTTGCTGGATTGGTCGTTCTCTTTGTACAACTATGTTTGCTGGCGGCAAAACGTTCCGGTCCGCAGAAGCTCTTGCCGGTGCCGGGTATTGGTGACTTGCAGGCGGTACTTACTGTTCTTATTGCTTGGATGGCCAATGAAGTAATTGTTAGTTCGTTTTTAGCCAACTTGAACATAAAAATGTCCGGATTTCCGGCCACCTTCATGTCGGCATTTCTAGCATTAACATATGTGTTGTCCAATGGTCCTAGTTGGTTCTATATTTATTGGTTCGCTTTTCGCCGCAAGAAAATTCGTCTCTTGTCGGGGCTGAAATTGGCAGAACCCGGATCAATGGTTGCGCGTATCTTCGTGGGTATAGCGACCTGGATGGCGGCAGTGCCGGTTGTGCTTGTCGCCTTTGTGATTTCTAGTGTCGTGTTTGGTACGCATGGATCGCAAAGTCCAGTCTTAACGATCTTGTTTCAAGTTGCTCGTTCTGCGAACCTGCCGGCGATTGTCCTTTTCTATCTCTCCTTGGCCGTGTTGGCACCTTTGTGCGAAGAGCCATTGTTTCGCGGACTCCTGTACCAGAGTTTGCGATCGCGCATCGGCGTAGCCGGAGGTGCCATAATCTCGGCTTTCCTATTTGCTGTTTTGCACCTTGATCCAGGCGGTCTCTTGCCGCTCTTTGCTCTTGGACTAGTTTTGGCGATAGTTTTTGAGAAGACTGGAAGTCTTGTACCGTCGATAATCGCCCACGGACTATGGAACGGGGCCAACTTCACGATGTCGTTGTTGGCGTCGAGTTGGTGATTTAGAAATCAATCTATCTTGATTATATTTCTGTGGAAGCGGCCGATGATGTTGGGGTCGGGGTGGATGGGGGTGTTGGTGTCGCCACGGCCGGGATAGGGGAAGTGGTCCAGGACATAGCGGATGCTTTCCAGTCGGGCCAGACGTTTGCTATTGGCCTTGACGATGATCCAGGGACTGAAAGAAGTGTGTGTTTTGCTAAACATCTCTTCTTTGAAGTGCGTGTACATGTCCCATTTTTCTTGTGCTTGTTGGTCAACAGGACTTAACTTCCATTGTTTGAGCGGATTTGTTTGACGTGAGACCATGCGTTTCAGTTGTTCTTCTTTGGAGATAGAGAACCAAAACTTGATGATTGTGATGCCGTCTTCATAGAGCATGTGTTCGTATTCCGGCACTTGCTGCATGAAGCGCCTGTATTCAGCTTCAGTGCAGAAGCCATTGACCGGTTCAACTACTGCCCGGTTGTACCAACTACGGTCAAAAAATACAATTTCACCGCGATTGGGAAGTTGTTTGGAATAGCGTTGGAAATACCATTGTCCTTGTTCTTCAATAGTTGGTTTGGGCAAGGCAACGACTCGTATTGAGCGTGGGTTCAAGTGCTCGGTAAAGCGCCTGATTGTTCCACCTTTTCCTGCCGCGTCGCGTCCCTCAAATAACACTGCTACCCGGTCACCGCTTTCCTGTACCCACCTCTGGAATCTGACTAATTCCACTTGTAGTTTGACTAATTCGTCTTCGTAGCGCAGGGCATCGAGTACATCGGTGACTTTAATCCTCTTCTTTTTAAGAAGAGCGACCAAACCGCGATTATTGTTGATCAGTTGCAGGTCTTCACTGGTCAGTTTTTCCGCTGCTCTGCCAAGTGCCGTTTTTGTTTGGCTTTCGTCCCATTCTGTTAAATCCGAGCGGGAAATTTCTGCCAGACCGGCTTCCAACTCTAGAGCCAGGTCATGATTTGCTTCTGTAAAAGTTATTGAAGTGCTGCCTATACCTTCTTCCAGGACAGGCTCCGTAAGCCCGCTTGTAGGCGTCGGAAAGCTGTCATTGGCACTGGACATGAAATTAGCCTCTCTCTGGACTCGGGCAGCTTGCCGATGATACTGGATCCCCACCTGGCCTTACATTAGAGGATTATTTAACGCTCCGGCAATTTTGAGGTGGCCCCGACGAGCCACTGGCTCGTCTCCTTGCTGCGGACGGCTCCTCGCCGCCCTTTGCTTCGCGTTCTGGTCCTTGTCCCGTTTTTGCCTCCCGGTACTAGAATGGAGATAGCGCCGGAGTTAAGACAATGGCCATGCCAATTACTAGTACAAAGATTACGCTAATTTCACGACCCTATAACAAGCGGGCCGGGCTCTGTCCGATGGTTGCCATGCTTGCCCTGAGCTGGGTCTTTGTTGCTCTTTGGGCGGGGATGTCCTTTTGGCTCTTTCCCTACAGCCCCTTCTACAGTGTAATTATTGGGGCATCGACGGCGGCATTTTCAGTGATCTTGTATGTCATGTCGCGCAAGATCTATGTAGACAGTTTTCGCAATTTTGAATTGGAAGTAAACGATACGGAAGCTGTTCTTCTAGTGGAGGATTCTCTCAATCACAAGCGCTCCCAGCAAATGGTACTTTTGGACGACGTGAAATTTGCCGAGTATTATCCTTTTACCGATTCAGCTAGCGTTATCCTGCACGCGCCATATACGGATATGGAAGTGCCCTTGTGGCCGCTAGAAAATCAAGGACATGATTTGATTGATTTTCTAGAAGGGCGCGGTGTAAATGTGGTCAACGTGCAGACGGACGATAAGATTCCAGACTAGACAGCCGCCTCGGACACGTAGCAGTTGCCACGCTCGCCGGCATTTTCCATAGCTTTCCTGGCACGCACTAGTATTGAGCGTCCTTCTGGGTCGTCCTGTTCATTGAGTATGGCAACACCGGCGCTGATGCTCAATTCATAGCTGTCGTTGGTAATTGTGAATGTGCTGCCGTCTATGGTTTGTAAAATGCGCTCAGCCAGTCCATCGGCACCAGTCTTGTCGGTATTCGGCAAAAGCAAGGCAAATTCAGAAGGGCTTAGGCGTATGGCAATGTCGGAATCACGCTTGTGTCTTAGTAAAAGTGCGGCAATTTGCGAAGCCATCAAATCGATGCCGTTTTGTCCTTTTGTTCTTTGAATGTCCTTGTGTTGATCAACTTGCAAAACAATCAATGTCAGCGGTAGCTTGTATCGGTGAGATTGCCCAATTTGCGACTTGACCATTTCCTGAAAATAACGGGTGTTTTTCAGCATTGTCACCGAATCAACCAAAGTCAGCTCTTTCAGTTGATTGTCTTTGCGACGGATTTCATCCTTTAGATGCCTGGTGCGCAAATTAGCCTTTACACGCACTATCAATTCAGCCTCGGAAGCCGGCTTAATTAGAAATTCGTGGTCTTCTAGAACCCAAAGGCTATGTGGGCTTTCAGAATCTTCCTCAGTCAAAAGGAAAATTACCGGTAAGTCTTCAGTCCTTTGATCTGCCCTCAGCCGATTAAGCATCTCTCGGCCATTCATAAGAGGCATGTTCAGAGCTAGAAGTATGACGGCAGGGGCTCTTAAGCGGCAGGAAGCCAGACCTTTAATGGCGTCCGGGGCTGCAAGTGTGTTGTAGCCGGTTTTTTTCAGTATTGCCGTTAGCTGATCCAGGCTCTCGGGATCGTTGTCGACCACTAAAATTAGTGGCTGTTCTTTGCTCATGTATGACCTAGTTGTGACGCCTACAGAAATCTTATCACTGGGAATTCCTCAAGCCGGCAATGCTCCACTACCTTAGGCATATCGCTTACTATTTGATCTACTAGGCTTTGAATATCAATCCGGGCAGGGTTCGGTGCTGTTTGGTCGATTTTTGCCAGACCTTTATTAAATAGCTTCTCTGCCCCTTGGAAATTTGAGCGCTGCCAATGGTAGTAGCCGACGGCAAACTGAATAATTGCCTGGGTTAAGAGGCGTTCCTTTATATGAGCTGGTCCATCTAGGCTGCGCCACAGGGTTTCCAGTGTTTCGTGGCACTGGAAATACTGCTGCTTATTAAATTCATCAATCCCCTTAATGAGCAATGGCGGGAACATTTCTTTCTGGTTTAGATTCATGTTAATTAGGAGTCCATAAGATATGAGCGGAGTGTACGCATAGTGGAACCTAAGTGGTAGTATAGTTGTCAGGCACGTTAAAAGCGCTTTCTTGCGATTGCCCAATTTTTGGGTCAGGGGTCAAATGAATCGAGATAAACAGACAAATTCCGGACGTTATCATATTAATGATATGCCTCGCGCTCGCGGCGGTATTTTGGATTTAATCCATATTGCCAGCCGTCCAGTACCGGCTGCACCAATTTTTTTGGATGTTGATATGACGTGGGCGGAGAACTTGCGCAGGGAATATGAAAAGCGCGGTTGCAAAATAACTATGACTGCCATTATTTTGAAAGCAATTGGCACTGCTCAAGTAGATCACCCGTTTAGCCGCACCGTTATGTTGCCGTGGGGTGCCACGATGACATTGAATGAAATTGTTGCCGGTTTTACCGTGGAAAGATACATTGATGGTATACCGGGAGTTTTCCTTGGTACAGTGCGTGACCCGCATACGAAATCACTGGAACAAATTGGTGATGAGTTAAAAGCCTTTGGTTCGAAGTCCATGGAAGAAGTAGCAGATTTGGAAGTACAAAACCGATTCTCGAAATTTCCACTCTTTCTGAGACGCATGATTATTTGGGTTGGCATGCATTTCCCCGGCATCCGTCTGAAATACATGGGTGCAACTTTTGGTGTCAGCAGTCTTGGGAAATATGGCATAAAAACATTGGTGCCACCATGCATTACCACATCAATTTTTGGTGTCGGTTGTGTGGAAGATCGCCCTGTCGTGCGCAATGGCGAAATTGTAATTCGTCCAATGATGACACTGTCGTTGAATTTCGATCACCGAGCTATTGATGGAGCTCCGGCCGCTCGCTTTTTAGCTGATGTAAAAACATTATTGGAAGGCGGACTATCGCAACACATGGGCGTGGCG
>SBAT01000143.1 GCA_005240105.1 Chloroflexota bacterium | reverse complement strand
TTGCAGCAACTGCTTTCCTCAGGAACGCTAAATCCTACGCAGCAAGGCCGTGTACAAGATCGCTTGAATCGAATCACTAACGCTCAGAGTGGCATTACATCAGGAACTGGTTTTTCCAACCCTGGGACATTGTCCAATTTGAGAAACATCTTGGGCTTCTAGTTAACGGCACCCTTGACGCTAGTGTGATGCTTATTAGGCAACATATGGTTGTCCGAAATAGCGCTTTCTACTGGTGTAACTCTGACCGCACTTAATGGGCTTATCTTGGGATGTCTCTTGAGATAAGCCACTAGTGCGTCGGCCAATCGAATCTTTGTTGCCTGGATATCAGCGGCACCGGCAAATTCAAATCCTTCGCCACCGGCAAAATTGTAGTCGTTAATGGCTACTTTATACGTCTTGTCTGCTTCGATTGGTTGCCACTTATTTGGTCCGACTTCGACAAGCAGGCTGGCAATTCGTTTGCCCGACGGCTTGCTTGGATCGTAAGTTACTTTCAGTCCGTGCACATTGAGGAATTTGCCGCTCGGATTGTCCGAAAGCGCATGCTCAAGTACTTTTGTAATTGTGGTACCAGATACGGAAGCCACAACAATTGCATTATTGAACGGTAGCACTTCTTCTACTTTTTCCAGGCTTATTGGTCCGTGGTCGATGCGGCCTCGAATACCGCCGCGATTATGGAAGGCGATGGTAGCGCCGTATTTGCTGCCTGATTCAAAAACAGCATCGGCAACGAGATTGCCCATGCCTGTATCGCTGGGTAATCCAACTGAGCGATTATCAAAGTTAGCTAGCGCAAAGCCTAATATGTTATTGCGCATTGCTTGAATGGGTTGACCCTTCTCGGTTAGGTACTTTTTTACATCCGGAGATTCACCTAGCTTATCCGTTATGCCGATGAGACTGTATTTTGTTGCCGGGTTTATAACTTGTCCTTTAGCATCAAAGGATAGGCGCAATTTGCCCAGAGTCCTGCCGTAGCAACCAGTTTGCACAATTGTGCAGGAGCTGCCGTCGGGACGTGTAATCACAACCGGTCTATTCAGTCGACTGTGGCTGTGTCCGCCAATGATGGCATCAACAGCCGGAATATTTTCTGCTAATAGTTTGTCGCGATCGACTCCGCAATGTGTAACCAGAATTATCTTGTCGATGCCTTCTTGCTTAAGATGCTGAACCTCATCGGCAATTGGCTTTATCCAGGCTGTTGGCTCACCGGATTCCTTTATGCGAACACCGTCTGTGGTTAAGGATATTCTTTCCAGATCTGGTGTCACGGCACCGACAAATCCAACTTTCTTTCCTTCAATTGTGCGCACGGTTGATGGCTTAATTAGTTTGGCTAATTCAGGCTTTGCTGAAGCGTCGATATTGGCGGAGATAATGCTGAATTTGGCTGCCTTTAATTGCTTGGCTAGATTATCTGACCCATTATCAAATTCGTGGTTGCCGATAGTGTAAATGTCGTAGCCGGCATTATTTAAATAAGCCACCTCTGTGGCTCCTGAGTAGAACTTGAAATAGGCAGTACCCTGGAAAATATCACCAGCGTCAATGGTTAAAACGTTTGGTGTGTTGGCTCGAATGGCACGTATTAGATAGGTAAGTCTGGCTGTACCCCCAAGCGTGCGGCCGTTTTCGAGAAACGAGTCTTCGTGCGCGTGCAAGTCATTGGTATGTAATATGGTGAGGACAAGATCCGGCTTGTGAGTCGATTGACCGTAACCTGGTGGGACAAGGAGATTGAGCGTTATGACCGAGGCTATGAGTAAAAGCCTGAATAATCGTTGCATAGTTGTTTTCTCCTTCTTAATGTCTTTGGCGCTCTTTCTAGGCGTCGGTTCGGTTGTTGCCCAAGAGGGCATGCAGGCTGCCAATACTCAGACTATTGTCATGGAGGTTGTGCCAGAGCCCGGTTGTCCTGTGGAAATCACAGGAGGACGTACAGAGCTTGGATTTGACTCCTTTGGCCTGCCCGTTTTCGGTAAAACGTATATAGATTACAAGAACGCTGGCGAGAAAGCCATTAACGCAGTTAAGTTTCGCGTTCGATATCTAGACAAAGCCGGCGCCTCGCGCGGTACTTTTCACGCTAATGATGAGGCTTTCGTGCCGCAAGGAGCCACAGCTAGCGGCAAATTTGCCCACTACAAGCTGCGTAGCAACATCCAGCAAGCCAAGATACGGGTATTGGCAATCAAATTTAGCGATGGCTCCACTTGGGAGTCGGTGCGCATGAAGGAAATTCATAAAGCACAGCAGGAAGGACGAGACGTGGACGCTGACGATGAAGCTTTGGATAAGCAAACGTCTAATCCGCCAGTTGCGCCAGCTGCGCAACCTGCTCCACCTGCGGCAAAGCCAGTAACTGCAACGCCAGCTCCTGCGGTAGAGCCAGTAACTTCAGCGCCAGCTCAGCCGCCGACTGCTCCTGCAGCAGAACCGCTAACTGCAGCGCCTGCTCAACCAGTTTCTGCTCCAGCGGCAGAGCCACTTACAGCAACTCCGGCTCAGCCGAGTGCTCCTGCTATTTCTGCGCCGCAAGAGGCAGCACCGCCGCCTGCATCTCAACCAGCTTCAGAGCCGGCTAAGTCCGCTCAGCCAGTTGAGGAAGAACCACTATCAGCCACTCCTCAGGCGTTGCCGTTGAAAAAAGGCAGCGACCCATTTAGCAGTCAATAGATATCGCCTGGATATTCCCCGAACAATTATCAAGGACTTGCGATATTTTAAAGGAGTGGTATCGTATATACACTCACTACAACTTAATATTTTCAAGGGGTAGGCGCATGAGCAGCCAACTTCGTACAATTCGCGCTGGATCAGCGGCGTTAGGTCTTTCGGTTGTTGTCGCATCCGTTACCTGGCAGTCGGTACTCCTTATGTTTATGGCAACCGGGGTCGGTTTTAGCGTTTGGTCTTGGCGCAAAGACAAGAAAAAGCAAAAACAACAAATTGAATGGGCCCAACTCAAGGCGGCACGATTAAATGCCGAAAGAGCTTATCATTCTCGCTTGAATCAAAACGTTTATCAGTTTCGCTCCCCGATGGCTGCTGCCTATCCGGCAGACTAGGTCAATCCGTGTCGGAAGTTGAAAGCGAACTTTTCTCTGAGCTTCATGAGTCGGTAGGCTATTGCTACCTCAATCGACCGTCTGTGCACAATGCTATTTCGCGTCAAATGTGGGATCTTCTCCCGTCTGAATTTGACTCGTTGAAAAAGCGCGGTGCCAAAGTCATCATTGTTTCTGGGCGTGGTTCATCTTTTGCTGCCGGAGCGGATTTTAGAGAGTTGGCGCAAATAAAAGACTACGCGCAAGCAAGGGAAAATTGGAATTCGATAGCCAACTGTCTCAAAGCTATTACCACATTTCCCTTGCCGACAATTGCCATGATTCGCGGCAATTGCATGGGCGGAGGACTGCTTTTGGCTCTTGCTTGCGATTTGCGTTATGCGGCTGATGACGCCAATTTTGCATTGCCTGTGGCCAAGCTCGGTATAGTCTTGGATGACGACAACATACAACGACTGGTATCACTTGTTGGTGTCGCCTGTGCCAAGGAAATTCTCTATTTGGCAAGAACTTTAAGCGCGCAAAAAGCAGTACAAATAAAACTGATTAACAATTGCGCCTCAGAAATGCAGTTGGAAGAGCTGGTGAAACAAGTTGCGCATGACATAATAAATAATGCTTGTAGTTCAATTGAGCAAGCTAAACTTTCTTGCTCGCGAATTGTTGATAGAAAAAATGCTCAGGACGAATCGACTGTTGTAAGCAGTTATTTGAGCGAAGAATTTCGCGCTAGACTTGAATTACTTGGGTGACTTCCGGGATCTGCTCTTTGAGGGCACGCTCGACGCCCATCTTTAATGTCATGGTCGAGCTTGGGCACATACCGCAGGCGCCAGTTAGATGTACGAAGACTTGTCCTTCGGCTTCCTTGTAGTCTACAAATTCAATATTGCCGCCGTCAGCCATAAGCATGGGACGGAGTTTGTCCAAAACGGCTTCTATCTTTTCACGCATGGTTCTGACCTCTTACTGGTTGCTGCCGTTCTTGAACGGCCTATGGACAATTATACTCAGTTGCCTGCTTTGCAGGCTCCGAAAGACATGGAGTCTTAATCTCTGATAAAATTTGCCTGATTTTGTTTTTTTTTACGCCGAGTCCCGGATGTCATTAAGTCGGTCGTTAGTAATTGTTGCTTGTTCAGCTCTCATGACTAATTCAGCAATGGCTCAGTCCAGCGCTTTGTCATCCGATGTCCCCAAAATTGCCCAAGCCAATCCCCAGGTGCCCTCTCCGGGTGTTCTGCCTACTGATATAACACCAGTTGGTGTCGCCCGAGAGCAAGGGCTGTTTGAACCGGATATGCGATTTAGGTTGTTTAAGAAGCTACCGGATAGGCTCTGGTTTACCGGTGTTACCGAGGTTTCGCAGCGGCTTGATACCAACGTGTTTTTTACATCACGCAACAACAAAGCCGACTATGTTTTTCGTGTTCTGCCCAATGTCACGCTTGGATATAATGTATTTAAGCGCACGAGTGTGTATTGCAATTGGTTCTTGATCAAGGATCTGTTTGCCTCCTACGGGAATATCCTCAATTTCCCGACCACACAGTCTCTTTCTCTAGGCTTTCGTCAGGATATTCCAATTGCACGCAAGACTAACTTGCAGCTTGATTTTCAGGCGCGGGAGTTGTGGCAGACCAAACACCTGCGCCAGGCCGACTTGATTCCGGCAATTAA
>SBAT01000309.1 GCA_005240105.1 Chloroflexota bacterium | reverse complement strand
GTTGCTACTGCTGGACCGTCCGGTGTCTATGGCTCAATGCCACCATTTGGCTATATTCCGCATGTTTTGATCTCTGTATTGTTTCCCGCTGAGCAAACAACTCTTGTCGAAAGATTTGGCAGCTTACTTTCTGGCATGGTGGCAATTTGGGCGGCATTTAAGACTGGGAAGTTGTTATTCCCGCATACGCGGTTGTTTGCGCTTGCCTTGCCATTGTTGATGGTTTTGCATCCGCAATATGTATTTGTGAACACCTATGCCAATAATGACTCCTTGATGTCGGCTGCTGCCAGCGTTGCTATTTACTTAACTGTACTCTCGCTCAAAGAAGGGCTGAGCATTACTCGAACCGCTTGGTTGGGTGTTGCTCTTGCCGTGATTGCTGTGAGCAAGTATTCGGGGCTTTGTGTGTTACCGGTTGTTCTTATCTTTATGGTGCTGGCTGGGTGGTTGAACAATTCTTCAGCGCGCAATATGAGTTTAAACATGGCAGTGCTTGCCTTGTTGCCGGTTGTATTAACATCGGGATTATTTGTGCGGAATTGTCTTGAATTCAAGGGTGATTGGTTGGGAACACACACCATGTACAAGACGTGGGCGGACACTTTCCACATAGAAGCACGCGGGCAAGTTTCGCTGTGGCGGACTATCAAGGATAGTCTATGGTGGCGGCAGGTGTTCGATAGCTTCTGGGGTGTGTTTGGTTACCAGAATAGGTATCTGCCGACCAGGGTATATGACACGTATTTGTTTCTGGTCCTTGCGGGAATTGGTGGATGTATCTTGCAGGCGTTCAACAAGTGTCGCGAACTTGCGGGCTCCGCGAAGGACAAAGCAAGATACGTCGAGCCTGCTATTTGGACAATGATGTTTGTGGTATTTGCCGCCAATGTCTTTGCGATGATTTACGCCGCATCGGTCAACTTGGGGGGACCACAGGGAAGATACTTGTTTGCCACAGAGTTGCCGGTTATGGCGTTACTGCTTGCGGGAATGCGCGCTTATGGCAAGGCGGGGCGGGTTATGGTAATTGCGTTCATCGCCTTCAACGCGGTCGTGACCATGTTTTCGTGGCACATGTTATGGCAGCTATTCGGGTTTCAGGCGAAGCCGTATTAGAAGTAACATAGCTTAGCTTTCAGATTATGGAAGAACCGCACTGGGTACGATCCGGGTAAGGTGGCTGCGTGGGGAGAAGGGACATGGAAAAACGGTCAATGCTTTCCCGGATGAGTGTTGCAGCTCCCTGCACCTCTTCGTGGGACAAAATGACTGGTGATGAGACCGTTCGGTTTTGTCATGAGTGCAAGCTCAATGTTTACAATATTTCAAGCATGACGGAAAGCGACGCTGAGGAGTTAATTCGACAAAAGGAAGGTAAGCTTTGCGTGCGGTTTTATCGCCGCAAAGATGGCACCGTGTTGACGGACAACTGTCCAGTTGGATTGCGTCGAATTCGGAATTTTGGTCGCAAGGTAGCGGCGGTTGTGGCATTGGGAATTTCGTGGTTGATGGCTGGCGACGTTTTGGCTTCCGATAAAAACTGTCCGGAGGCTGCTGAGTCGCAGACTAGTGGCCCGCCCACAATGGGAGTGTATTTGCAAGATCCGATGGATGCTTACAAAGCAGAATTACTAGAACAAGTTGGAAAGGGCTGGCATGAAAAGGGCGGTCCCGTCTTAAACTTGCAAATTAGTAAAAGTGGAACGGTGGAATCGGTGAGCGTGCTGACAAGTTGTGGGACTGCGTCGATTGATGATGCTGCCGTGAAGTCTTTGAAGGAGACCAAGTTTGCACCGTTGCCGACTTCGTATGTGGGGGACACATTGACGATGCCGATTGACTTGTCGAGGGCGAATGTGAAGTAACCCTCGAAATGACAAAACGGGGTTACTCGGCCACGCGGGTGGTGGTGGCGGCGACGGATCTGGGGGTGTCGGAGGCGGGAATAGAGCGTTTACGGCAAACATGAGGCGCCCCGGGTTGGGAGTGCCTCATGCTGGTGGTTGGGAGTTGTGTTTGGGCCTGTTGCTTGGGTTGTGAAACAGGGGCCTGCATCTGTTGATCCGGAGTTGTTTGGGATTCAGCATTTGCTGGTTCCGGGTTGATAGCGCCTTTTGGTTCGGCGTCTTTCGCCTCCGGCATGGCAACGGCTTCTTCCACTTCGGGTTTAAACGATTTGATTTCAGGCTTTGCCTTTTCTTGCGGTTCAACAGTGGTGGCACTGTCGATTGCCACAGCTTCCTTCAACAGGGTTTGTGCTTCCTTGCTTTTTCCTTCCAGTGAATACACTTCGGAAAGTTTTTTCAGCGTTTCTGCGACAAACAAATTTTTCGCGCCATAAGCTTTACGTCGGATTGCTAGAGCGCGACGAAGCAGCGGCTCAGCATCTTTGTAGCGGCCGTGCGTTTTATACAACTCAGCTAAGCGATCGAGACTGTAGGAAACATCGGCATTGTCCGAGGTGTCCGTTTCTTCAGCGATAGCAAGAGATTTCTTGTACGCTTGTTCAGCTTCTTCGTAGCGATCTTCTTCTTGATAGCGTTCGGCCATGTTGCTTAGCGCAGCTGACATTGCTTTGTTGGCAATGGAGCGATCTTGTGTATCGCCAGTGGCAGCTATTGTGCGCAGAGCGGAGACAGTGCCTTCACTGGCGAACATAGACGCCATTTTAGCGGCTACTTTGGTATTGGTGAGCGAATTCATGGCCATAATGGCAGCTTGCTTGCTCTTCTCAGAGCCGAGCAAGTGTGGGATGAACTTTTCAATTGTTTGAATTTCTTGCAGCTTCAGTTGTTGTTGGTTGAAAGAGTAGCTGCAGTAGACACCAGTACCGGCTATAAGAAGACCGGAGATTAGTGGAGCTATCGCACCAAGGCGATCCCAAAAATCTTTTTTGGGTTTGGTTTCTTTCTCGGTTTGTTTTCTCTTGAGTAAAATTGCCAGGCGTTTTTGACCGTCGCGTAATTCGTCAAGGAGTTGTCTTGTTTCGTTGTCCATGTTTGCCTCCTTGGTCGGGTCGCCTGCGGTATTCGAAAATAACATGGGAATTCAAGAAAGGCGAGGGTTATTAACGCGAGTTTAAGCAATGTGGTTATGTTACGTAACATCTCCCTTTTGTCATTCTGAGCCTGCGAAGCAGGCGAAGAATCTGCCGTTGGTAATGGGCGGATTGTTGATCACTTCGTGCGCCTGTAAGATGCGGTAGATTCTTCGGCTGAAGCCTCAGAATGACAAAGGGGACTTGGGGGTCGTCTTACGATGAGGACGTTGAGAAGTTACGGCAGATTTCTCGACTGCGGATGCTACGCATCCTTCGCTCGAAATGACAAAATTTAAAAGGGTCGAAATGACAAATGGGTGGAATGACAAAATAGCGGGAGCGCCATAATAACAATGGTGGTCGATACGACCACCCAACCTTCTCGGTACGACCGCCCGACCTTGATCGGAGAATCAGGAAACAACTCTTATATTTGACGCGCCGTTTAGTTTGACTACTTGGATTTCGACGGGGAACATGTCTTTTACTTCGGCGATGTGCGTGATTACTAGGATACGGGCGAAGTCGTTTTTTACGGAGCTGATGGCTTGGACGAGGCGCTCGCGGCTGGCGTTGTCTTGGGAGCCGAAGCCTTCGTCTATGACAAGCGTCTGTAGCTTGGCACCGGCGCGGCGGGACAGCAGACGGGAAAGGGCTACGCGGACGGAGAAGTCGACTTTGAAGGCTTCGCCGCCGCTGTAGAGTTCGTAGTTGCGCGTGCCTACTTCGTCGGCAACTACTAGATCCAAAGTTTCCACGAGTTTGCCGGAGCGGGTTTCTTGTTGGGTGATTAGTCCCAGATGCATTTTGTGATCGGATAAGCGAGCAAGTATTTTGTTGGCTTCGTTTTCAATTTCAGGGACGGCGTTTTCAATGATCACTGCTTGCAAGCCTTTCTTACCGAAGGCTTCAGCGAGGAATTGGAAATCGGAGAGTTCTTCTTTTCTTTGAGACAAATTCTCTTCTTTGGTTTTGAGATCTTGCTTGGTTGTCTCCAGCTGTTGTTGACGTGCTTCCAGAACTGCTATTTGCTTATCGAGCTCGTTCTTAGAATTTCGCTTAGCATTGGTAAGTTCTTTCAGATGTTCGCAGCGAGAAATTGTCTCGGGCAGATCTTGCAATTGCGTGCGCCAGAGTACTAAGTCCGCTGTGATCTTTTGCACTTGTTCTTGCTTGGCTTGTTTCTCAGAGGACAACTCGTTGATTTGACATTCAAGCTTGGGCAGCTCTTTCTCAGCACTTTGCAGAGCATGATACTGTTCTTGGATATGAGCCAGGTTCTTCAGCCTGTCACGCCATAACTTATGCTCGCCCATGTCGTAATTCAATTCACTTATTTGCTCTTCCACTTCGTTTTGCTCACGGCGTATTTCCTCGCCAAAGCATTCATCTTCCAATTGGTCTTTGGCTTTGCTTACCTTGTTGGCAAAAACAGGAATTTCATCGGCAAGTTTTTTGAGCTCAGTCAAATCTCTTTGCAGTTGATGGTAGCGAAATTCAACTTGGCGTTTGGACCTCATCTGCGATTGCAAATTAGCAAAAATTGCCGGATCAAAATCCAGCTCGTTCATGCGCAATTTAACCGACACAAGACTTTCCCTCTCCAGAATGGCAAAGTCATGGTTTTCTATTTTGGTTTGCAATTCATCGACTTGGGCACGCAAGGAATTTATTGTCTCGCCAGCTCTTTCAATAGCCTTCATCTTTTCATTGTGCTGACCAATTGCAATATCAAGGTCTTTACGCTTATCCAACTCATGACGAATTTCCACATATTTAACGCGCAAGAATTGCCGTTCTGCTTCTCCTGAGGCAATTGACTCATCCAATTCATTCATTTCGCTGCGGTGAGCACGATTCTCCTCGTGGTAGCGCTCTATGACAGCAGCCCTATCGATTATTGGCGATGCGCATAAAGGACAATGACTGGTATCCATATGTTCGTTAAGCTCAAGGATTTTGCTTTCATTGGCAACAATCATTCTCTTTAAATCGCCAATTTTCTGCTCGGCCTTTTCCACGCTTTGCTTGAGATTTAGTCCCTTGTCCTCAATTAGGGAGAATTCCGCTTCTAATTTTTCCAAGCGGTCAGCTTCCGCTTCCAACTCCAATCTCTCATTGGTTAGTGTTCGGCTGCTTTCAATGAGCGACGATAGTTCAACTATCAAGTTTTGCTTTTGCTCCAATTCAGCCGTTAATCGAATACGTGCTTCTGTTAGTTTGGACTTCAGCTCTTCTGCACGCAGAGTAAGCTGGATATGCTCCTCCTGGCGCTTTACAAGGTCGGTTTCTTGTTGTATTAGCTGCTTAAATTCCGTGTACTCATGCGTTAACTTAACGGCTCCGGAAGTATCTTTTTCCAGCTTCTCCTTTCGCTGGTTGATTTCATTGAGTTGGCGCTGACTGTTTTCCAGGTCCAATTCCAACTTCATGCGTTGGCGCATCAGTTCAGCTAGAAATCCCTGGCGCTTGTTGGTCAGATCGTTATAGTTGAGCCCCTGCTCATCCAACTCCTGTAGTTTCGATTTGACTACTTCAAAATTCTTCCATTCGGATTCTATGTGTTCCGCCTGCTGCAATATTTCAATAAGCTGAGGACGCTTGTCTTCTAGTTCGGCAATGCGCGATTCTATAGATTGGATATTGGCGGCAAGTTCATCGACGCGCTTGCCCTCACTCTCCAATTTTGATTCCAACTGCTTGAGACTGCTAACTGTCGATTCCAATTCAGCAATGTCTTGTTGGCACGACTGCAATTCCTCTGATTTGACCGCCACTTCGTTTTTAATTGCGGTCATGTCTTGAAGGGTGGCATGAAGTTCATCATCCAATTCCGGCAATTTGGCAAGACAGAGTTCAAGAAACTCCATTTGTGATTTCAAAGCTTTGGACTTCTCACGGGCTTTTTCTTGCAGCTCATCAAAATATCTAAGACCAAGAATCTCGGCTAAGACATCTTTCCTGTCCGCCGGGGCCTTGACTGTAAACTCATCCGCTTTGCCCTGGCGCAGATAGACGCTGTTGACAAAAGTCTCGTAGTCCATGCGCAACAAATTGTTGATAGCCGCTTGCGTCTCCCGCATGCCATAGCCGGTCAAAGGCAGCCAGGTGCCATTACCATCCGTGTTGACCTTAAACTCTAAATTGCCCTTCGACGGCGACTTGCCCGGACCTTTTGAGGCTCCCTTGTAACGAGAACGTCGCACATTGTAATTAGTGCCCTCCCACTCAAAGACCAGCTCAACCCACATTTCCTTCTCGCCGGCACGCACAAGCTCGTCCGAGCTTGACCGCCCGCATTCCCAGAGAGACCAGGTGATGGCATCCAGAACAGCCGATTTGCCGGCCCCATTGACGCCTGTTAGACAAGCAACATCCACCGAAGTCAAATCAAGCTTGGCATCGGCGTAGCTCATGAAGTTATGAAGTGTTATTGTCTGAATTATCATAGTGAGGAAGAACTTTTAGGGATTACGGTGACATCTACCAGGAAATTAGCTTTCAGCTCATCGGGCAGAGCATTTTTGCTTTTGTCGCTCGTTGTCCTTTTTCTTTCCGGCACCAGTTGCCTCATCTACGAAATTGCCTGGTCACGTCTGATTGTGCAGGCCTTTGGTTCCACCTTACCCGCCATCTGCACTGTTTTAACGGTTTTCCTCGGTGGTCTTGCCCTTGGTGCGTATATATCGAGCAAGCGGTGGACCGATAGAGGCAATCCCTTGCTTGTTTGTTCCTGCTTAGAACTATCTATTGGTGTCTATGCTTTTTTCGTGCCCGCAATGTGTAGGTCACAAGAATTCGAGCAAATCATTGCTGCCTTAGCTAGCAATTTTAGCGGCGGCGATATATCCATTAGCTATATCCCTCGATTTTTAGCAATTGCCCTTCTATTAATCCTGCCGACAACATTGATGGGCGCAACATTGCCACAGATGTGCCGAGTTTATAAAAATGTCCCCGACGACACGCTCACTTTGTCCGCACTTGCTTACGCTTTGAACACCGCCGGAGCAGTTGTAGGCTCCGCACTAGCTGGATTTGTGCTATTGCCGACTCTAGGCATTCAAAATACCGTCTTTGCCGGTGCACTGATTAACATAACTGCGGCTTGCATCTGTCTACTTTTATCTAGAGGAAGTTCATTTCAATCAAGCACTGACGTTGAACCAGAGAATAACAAACTTTCACTTTTTTTATGTGTTCTGCTTGCTGCTTCCGGCGCCTTGGGCATGGTCTTGGAAGTTGTCTGGACTCGCTATTTCACTCTAATCATGGGCTCAACAACCTATGCTTTTGCCGCCGTATTAATTGCCGTGCTCTTGGGTCTTGCTCTGGGGGCAGCATTAGTATCAGTTGCCCTAAAACGCATGACAGAACCAGTAACAACCATTTCGGTTAGCTTTCTAGTAACAGCAATGCTTGCTTATTTAGGCATGCTGACCTTCGGATCCATTCCCGCCTGGTACACAGGCATTGCCGAAGCGCTGTCGAAAGGACATGATCTTTCCTTTCCCACGCTTCTTGCAATCCAATTTCTCATTATTCTGGCGATAGTTTTGCCACCGACAATTACCAATGGCATTGTCTTTCCGCTTTGCCTAAAAGCACTCAGTTCAGCCCAATCGACAGCCAGACAAGTAGGCAAGCTCTACGCAGCTAATTCATTGGGTTCAATTACCGGCGCCTGGATCTCTGGTTTTGTCCTTATTCCCTGGCTAAGCAACATTTTTCCAAGCGGCATTCAAGCAAGTGTTTTCTTTGTATGCCTGGTGTTTTATGTACTGGCACTCTCAACCTTTTACTATTGCCTTACTTTTAACGAGCAATGTGGCTATGACAGAAAGCATGGTCCGGACAAAAGACTTTTAGGATCATTTGTCACTGTCCTCGTCATTTTTATGTATCTGCGATTGCCCGGCTGGAACCAGCCGTTAATTACCAGTGGACTGGCAATAAATCCCATAGCCGACGTCAATGTTTTAAAAATCATGCAGCATCCGGAATCTCTTGGAGAGATGTTGTTTTACAAAGAAGGTCTCAACTCGACTGTAACTGTCATACAATTGCCGGCATTGAATATAAATGTGCTGAAAAACAATGGCAAAGCAGAAGCCGCCTTGCCCATTGATATCAACATCCCAGCACCAACTAGCGATATATCAACACAAACGCTTTTAGGACTTTTGCCCATCTTATTTCATCCAGCAAAAGCTGAAGATGTTTTAGTAATTGGATTTGGCAGTGGCATGACTTGCGGGTCAATACTGCAAGCAAGCGAGGTAAAAAACTTAACTTGCGTGGAATTGGAGAAGGCTGTTTATGAGGCAAGCAAGTTTTTTGAACCGGTCAACCACAATCCACTAAAGGACAAACGATTTAGTGCCGTCGTCGCCGATGGCGCAAATTTCTTGACACCCGACAAATCATATGACTTGATGGTTTCTCAGCCAGCTGACCCC
>SBAT01000277.1 GCA_005240105.1 Chloroflexota bacterium | reverse complement strand
CCCTTGCCGTGGTCTTAAGAGCTAGCCCTCATGCCATAATTTGCCCGTTAAGTGGGTCTTGTGAACAACAAAATGCGAATTTCTGCCCTCAATTTAGTTTTTTTTGCTGCTTTCATCGGTATTTTGCCGGTTTTTGCAGAATCCAGTGTTTCCGAGAATCTTAATAACCAGCACCTGTCGGATAATCTAGGCAACACCGAAAGGCTTATTGCACGCTGGACCTATATAAGGGATTTGGCCCTGGACAAGCTGAGAACAATTGCCCCAGCCGAAGCACGACAAGTTGACAACTGCTTAGAGGCAATTAAGCAGCTGACAGAGAAAACAGAAAAAACCTTCGAACTGCCTTTAATTAGTCCGCTGCAGAACTGGAAGAGCCAACGCTAACTGGTGGGGAAACCGATGCCCATGCCTGCGCTAAAAGGGTGGCGTTAATGATCTGACCGACAAACAGCGTTGTCGGCAAGAAGAATAGTCCCACTACTGTTATCACCGGCAAGGCAACCATTCCTATCTGGATTCCCAAGCCAAGCAACCAAGCAAGAACAAAAGTCTTTGGTGCTTTGGCAATTTGCATGAATACCTTCATTGGCTGCCAGCCGGCAGCCATGTTTTCTTCGACGGCAAAATTCATCATTAGATAGGCAAGCGTTAAATGTATTACCAATGACAGGAGCACAAGATCCAAAATACTAAGCACAGCAAAAGGCAGGAAATAAGGTGACGCTAGATCCATCCAACCGCTCATTCTGCCAAGTGATAGGAGACCAACTGCTGAAACAGGCACGGCCCAAAAGAATACAAATTGCACAGCCATCCAGCTAAGTCCGGACATCAAAAGATCCATCCAGTCATTCCAATCAGGCAATTTCGCATTGGCGTCCGCAACGCGGGTTCTGGCAACACGCAAAACATAACCGGCCAAAACTGCACTTATTGCTATTGCTAAAGGATAGGTCATAAGTGAGGCAGCAAACAGAACTAGAGCAGCGGCACTGAGCATGCCACCCATGCCTGTTTTAAACATCCATTCCGGATCGCGGAAAACACCGTCCCAAGCTAATTGCGCATCAAGTTGCGCCAACTTCGCAGCATCTGCACTATCTGCGCTCATCAATCATGGTCTCTCTTTCAAGCTCTGGGGCTCATTGACAGCGTGCACAAAATCTTCCAAAAGACCGAACAACGACTGACAATCAGTCAGTGTCTTCAGCGTCTCTCTGTTGGTCATATTGAAAGCAATTGGCGTAATGGAAATCATCTGGTTCAAGATAGCCCAGGTATCAGTCCCTTCTTCTCGCGATTCTTCCACTGCATGACCGGAAAGCCAGTAATAGACTCTGCCGCGTGGGTCCATGCGCTTGTCGAAATGATCGTCATAGAGGCGAACGCCCAATTCGGTTATGGCAACACCCTTTATTTCGCTGGCAGGGATTGCCGGCACATTGACGTTCAAAAGGGTTTGTCCGGGCAATTTTACGGCAGGCAGAACTTTCAATAAGCGAGCGATAAATTCAGCAGCAACGGAAAAGTCTGTGAAGCCATAACCAGCCAAGCTGACTGCAATGCTGGGGATTTTTAGAAATGCACCTTCCATAGCAGCAGAGACGGTGCCGGAATAAAGGATTTCATTGGCCAAATTAGGTCCATGATTTATTCCGGAAACAATCAAATCCGGGACTTCCGGTAAAAGCGCACTGATACCGAATTTGACGCAGTCAGACGGCGTCCCTGTCGTCGACCAGGCACCTTTAGCATTACCAGGCAGAGAAACTTCTTCCACCCGCAGGGGATCATGCAGAGTAAGAGCATGTCCTGTGGCACTGCGCTCTCTATCCGGGGCAACTACATAAACCTGATAATCGGACTCCTGAGATAACCGTTTAGTCAGAGTTTGAATTCCGTTAGAAAAGATTCCGTCGTCGTTTGAAATTAGGATTCGCATTATGGGTTCCGAGTAAGCTCGCTATAAGAGTATAACTCTTGCCCTCAAAACCCACCTGAAACTGAGGCGGGCTTGCTCTTAGGTTGTAAAACCAGTAGTATGCCTTCACAGGAACGGCACGTACCAGGTAGATGATCTTAATTTCATTGAAGCCTGGACACTACCAAGGACGCAAACATGTTCGAACGATTTGGGCCGCAAGCATTAGCGGTTATTGAAGATGCCAAAGCTGAGAGCCAACGGCACAAGGCAGGTTACGTAAACACGACCCATTTGCTTATGGCATTAACCAATGCCGACGCTGAAATTGCCAGCCAGGCGCTCAATTCCGTCAGCGTCAACTATGACTCGGTAACCAAAGAAGCCGGGCGTTTAACCTCACGCAAAGCCAGTGAATCAACTTCTGTTTTTCCACAAAGGTCATCAGCCTCCTACACGGAAGGCAGCATTGGTTTTTCTGAAGCAGCTGCTGAAGCCTTGCACGGTGCTCGCGACCAAAGCCGCTATTTTGGTCAATCCACTGTTAATCCAGAGCATATACTTCTAGCTATCACAGAATCCAAGCAAGCTAGCGCTATGAAGATTCTTGAAGAACTGGGCGCCAACCTCACCTTCTTGCGTCGCCAAGTAATGAGTTTGATGGCTCATGAATCCTTCGTAACCGATTCAGCACCACTTCTGCGCACCACGCTAATTGACGGAATGACAGATCTCATTTCGCACAACTTGCAGGCATCGGATTCACTAAGAAAACTTGCCCAGCGAGCAGCCGGCAAAGAAAAATTAAGTCGCAATGGACTACCTGAAGACAACGAAATTGTGCACATGGCACTAGTTAGCTATATCCCGGATTTCCTCTATACGCAGGTTGCCTTCCAACGCTACCTGTTACAACAATCAATTCACTGCCTCATGGAACGCACAGGTCCGTTAGATCAAGAGCTTTCCGCCAGCATCATATCTTCGGCAGCACAAAACTTGCGCAGCGAAATAAGAGACACAATTGAATATCTCTGGAGTCACGAATACCGCATTTTCACGCAAGTACTTGATGATGCCGAACATGACTTGATTGGCAGTGTAATCGAAGATCTCTGGTGGACAGAATCTGAAGAACTGGCATTGGAAGAGCTTTTCGACAGCGCCCTGGAAGATCACAGACGCAAACAAGTGTTGAGCCTGCAGAAGCGCCGCCTGGAGCTTGCCCAGCGCCTCAATCGCTTGAGAGAGCGCCTGGAAAACACCATTCGCCAAGGCTTTCAAAAACGCAAAGCCAGCGCCTGAAGGCAAAATTCTTCCGGACAGCAGACTTAATCTACTTTCCCAGTCCCTTGCAATTGAAGTCCTCTGATTTGGTAATTGGGGTTTCGGCTTATCGTTGCCTGGTTTGAGCGGTTAAAGCACAAGAAAATTGCGGAAATTACGCAGGTTTTTGGGAATTCCCCCAATGACGCCGCTAATGTCCTTATGTATCCTTCAATCATTAATGGATAGAGGGCGGATTGACTGGCTATGAAGATTACAGACACCAAAACAACTCACGGGCATCATACTGAGATTAAATTCGCCAATGGCGTACAGCGCGATGCCTGGTTTGACGAGTTAAACAAGCTAGATAAATTTACGGATAATCGCGGTCACAACCTCACAAGAGTCGGCAAGACAGACGAATATAGAATGAAAGATGGCCGACTCTGCAAAATTTCAAAAATTGACATAGAAGATGACCTTGAATATAAAGATGATGAGGGTATTAAACACAACGTTCGATGGGATGGAACGGAGTTTCAATATTATTCGAATCTTGATGCCACAAGTTTGAAGGATGTTTATCGAAGAAATCTGCCGAAGCTCGATAAAAATCGTGATGGAGACGTGAGCATTTCGGAAATCAAAACGGCTTTAGAAGATCGATCCATAGTTGGTCATAGCGCTCAAATGCTCTACTCGATCAATAAGCACTTTTTCAAATTTGCTTCTTTGAACGATGATGGAAAATCTAAAAAAGACGTTGTGACGAGACAGGATATTAATCAATTCCATGCTTATCTAACTCGGCTTCATAATGATGAACTGTTTGCCAAAACGGCAACAATGGCTCACGAATTACCTTTTTCAGGTTGCCTGACATCAAAAATACCGGCTTTCAAAGAACAAATT
>SBAT01000094.1 GCA_005240105.1 Chloroflexota bacterium | reverse complement strand
CATCGAGAATGCCCACTTTTGCGCCGAGGTGCGTCAAGGCAGCCGCGAGGTTCAATGTTACTGTCGTTTTGCCGACGCCGCCTTTGCCCGAGGTGACGGCAATGATTTGCTTGATGCCCTCTACTGGCTCGCGCCCTTGTACTTTGCGCTGCGAAGCAACAGAAGCCGTGGACTCCATTTCTACAACTTCCACGCCGTCAAGTTTCAGCAAAGCTTCGCGGCAATCGTTTTCGATTTTTTCTTTTAGCGGGCAAAGGCGGCGTCGGCAAAACGACAGTAACATTGAACCTCGCGGCTGCCTTGACGCACCTCGGCGCAAAAGTGGGCATTCTCGATGCCGATATCACCGCGCCAAATATCCCAGCCATGATGGGAGTTGATGGTTACGAGCCGCAAGGACACAACAACAGAATTGTTCCAGCCGAAAAGCACGGAATCAAATGTATTTCCATGGCTTTCTTTGTCGCCAAAGACACGCCAATCATCTGGCGCGGACCGATGTTAGACAAAGCCATTCGCCAATTCTTGCGTGATGTAGAGTGGGGCGAATTAGACTACTTACTCGTTGACCTGCCACCAGGGACAGGCGACGCTCAATTGAGCATCAGCCAAGCAACCAACCTCACAGGCGGCGTCATTGTCACAACACCACAAGAAATTGCCTTACTTGACGGACGCAAAGGACTGGCCATGTTCCAACAAATGCAAATTCCTGTCTTGGGCTTTGTAGAAAACATGAGCTACTTCCACTGCCCACATTGCGAAGGCAGAACAGACATCTTCAACCACGGCGGCGGCAAGGCTCTCGCTGAGGAAACAAAAGTCCCATTCTTGGGCGAAGTGCCATTAGACATAGTCGTAAGGCAAGGTGGCGATGCCGGAATGCCAATTACCGCAACCGACATAAATCATCCAGTCTCCCAAGCATTTCTTTCTGTAGCCAAACAAATGGCAGCTCAGGCAAGCATAGCTTCGCTAAAGACACCGATAGCCGCTATTTGACCCCTTTAGAAGTCATCGCTAGCGCTTCCTTTTAACTTCACAATCTGATAAATCGAGCTATTATTATGGCGGCGATCGTTTGGCGAGGACGCTCAGCATGCTGCAGACTCTTGATATTCGTGATTTTGCGCTGATTGAACACATTGCTGTGTCCTTTAGTTCTGGATTGAATGTTCTCACGGGCGAAACTGGAGCAGGCAAATCAATCATTATTGATGCCTTGAGCGCGGTATTGGGAGCAAAGGCTGGTCCAAACCTAATTCGCAATGGTGCGGAAAAGGCAACGATTGAAGCAAATTTTTCCTCCAGTCCGCAAATAACAGGTTGGCTCAAAGAAAACGATTTAATTGACGAAGAGATTACTGAGCTTGTTGTCTATCGGGAAATTAGCAAAACAGGTTCGCGCAGTCGCATCAACGGCACTCCTGTAAATGCTTCCATTCTGCAAGAATTAAAGCAACATCTCCTAACTCTTCATGCGCAGCACGAAGCCAGAACGCTTCTTCTGCCACAGTCACAACTTGCCATGCTCGATGCTTTAGGCGACGCTAAGCACAAGCAATTACAAGACAAAGTCAAAACGCAATATGTTAAATGGAAAGATCTCAAAGAGAGCCTGGAAGAACAGACACAGAGCAATGCAGAGCGCGAAAGACGTCTAGACTTTGCCCGCTTCCAACTTTTAGAGCTGGAAGAAGCAGTGCTTGCAACCGCAGATGAAGACGAGAAGCTTGAAGGACAATGCCGCATTTTAGCTAACGTCGCCGATCTGGATAGTGCTGTTAGCAACGCTTATGACTACATAAAAGGATCTGAATCCGAAGACGGACAAGCAATTATCGATCTAATTCAGAAAGCTCTTTCTGAAGTTAAGCAAGCAGCAGACTTAGATCCTGAACTCGCTTCAATTGTTGAGCCACTTACTTCGTCTTTGGATTTAGTTGAAGATGCCGCACGTGATTTACGTCGCTACAGAGACACATTGGACACTGATCCTGAACATCTGGCAACAATTGAATTTCGCCTTGGTGTTCTAACAAGTATCAAACGCAAGTACGGTCCAACTCTGACAGATGCAATTGCCAAACGTGACGAGTTGCGGACTGATATAGATCGTCTGGAGAATTCGCAGGCAACTCTTGACGAACTAAATGCTGAAATTGCCAAAATAGATCGTGAATTGAACAAAGCTTGCTCTGAGCTTTCCAGCAAGAGACAAACTTTAGCTAAATCCTTTTCGGCATCAATTTTGTCGGATCTGCAAGAAATGGGCATGGAGCGCTGCCAATTTGAAGCTTCCTTTACCCCAGCTAATCTTGGTCCAACTGGTACCGACAAAGTAGAGTTCCTCATTGCCCCAAACCCAGGTCAACCCCTTATGCCCGTCGCCAAAATTGCCTCCGGAGGGGAGCTTTCACGGGTTATGCTGGCCATAAAAGCCCGTCTGGCAGCCGCTGACGAGGTATCCTGCGTCATATTCGACGAAATTGACACCGGCTTATCCGGTCGGGTTCTCCAAGCCATGCGAGACAAACTGGCTCTATTAGCAGCGTCCCATCAAATCCTCTGCATAACCCACCAGCCAATTATTGCCTCGGTAGCCGACAACCATATTCAGGTGTCCAAGCAACAATCCAAAGACAAGACATCTGTCCATGTTGAGATTCTTAACGACGAAAAACGCCTCAAATCGCTAGCCGCTATGGCCTCCGGAAAAGAGGACGAAACTACCGCCCTAGCCTTTGCCCAGAGCCTCATTGACCAGGCCAGCCAGTTAAGAGGGATTTCTTAAGATAGTGAAAGCGAAGCCACAGCCGGAGCATCTAAAACACAGCTAATCGAGTCCCTGTCTTAACTTCCAGAGGAAGCCAGGGGTGTGCTAAGATCTCTCTTCGCCTTGTTGGGGCGTCGCCAAGCGGTAAGGCACCTGGTTTTGGTCCAGGCACTCAGAGGTTCGAATCCTTTCGCCCCAGGTTCGCCCCTTTTGGTTTCCCATCCAGAAACCAAGAGAAGGTTATTTTGTAGAGGTAATGATCATGGAAAAGTTCAAGCTGAAGCTTGAGGCACGGAATATAAAGAGTCCAAATGCTACCCGTCGCGAGGGCAACATTCCTGCCACCATTTACGGTCCCGGCATTGAGTCGGAATCCGTGCAAATAGACGCTAAAGAATTTTCGCGTTTGCCGCATGCAGCATATTCGCATATCATCGAATTGGCCGGAGCCGACAGCAAACCAGTTAGCGCCATCATTCGTAATGTGCAGCGCAGAGCAACAACCCAACAAGTGTTGAACATCGAGTTCTACCGCGTGAGCTCAGACCGTAAGCTCACAGTGCAAGTGCCATTGAAATTCGTTGGCACTTCACCAGCAGTCGGACTTGGTGGTCTTATACAAGAGAACTACCAAGAAGCAGAAATCGAGTGCTTCCCGGCTGACATTCCTGACTTCATTGAAGTGGACATGTCACTCATCGAACAACTCGATCACGGTATCCACTTCTCTGAGTTGACGGTCTCCAACAAGATCAAGATCTTGAACCCGGCTGATGAAATTGTCGTCAGAGTTGTGACGCCACGTGCCGTCCCGACACCAGAAGAAGAAGCCAAGGCAGCCGCAGCAGCAGCCGGAGCAGCAGCTCCAGCAGCAGCCGCAGCAGCAGCTCCAGCAGGCAAGGAAGCAGAGGGAGCCAAGCCGGCCGCCGCAGCAGCCAAATAGACTTGGTCAACTTCTTCGAGAATATAAGAGCGCGCTATCACCCGCTGCATAAATTGCGGTCGCATAGCGCGCTCTATCGTTTCCTCTCCAGTATTTTCGATCAGAAAATTTTCTGCCAGCCTACAGGCGTAACCTTTCCAGTACGAGTCAGGCTGCTCAGGCACCTGCCCTGGGTATTAGCAAGCCGCAGCCTGGAGCCAGGCGTTGCTTCATTGTTCATTTCTCTTCAGAAGACAATGAACATCAATTGCTTCTTCGATGTCGGAGCAAATATTGGCTTTTATAGCTGGCTTTTGCTCAGCCAAGATCGAAACATAAAGGTCGTTCTCTTTGAACCCGATCGGGACAATGCCTCGCTCATTGAAGAAACTATTGCTCAGGAAAAATTAGCCTGTGCAACACTCCTACGTTTGGCGGCCAGTGATTCTACTGGTCCTGTCAAATTT
>SBAT01000103.1 GCA_005240105.1 Chloroflexota bacterium | reverse complement strand
GTTTATGGACGAGTAGCAGGTGTTGCCGAGGGCGACACCTGGCTTTGCGCACCGCCCAAGATCCAGTTACCGGAACCAGGACAGAGTTTTTCTTATGCCATCAGCACGATTGACGGCGGCACATGGGGAACGGAGCAAATACAGAGTGCGCCGCTTTTAGCTCGCTATCCAGACACGGCCTTCCAAGCCCACGGCAACTACGCAGTGAAATACGACCTGACTTTTCCACTCTACAATCCAGACTCGACTGCCCGCGCCGTTAGTTTGACGTTTCAAACTCCCCTAAAAAGCGACAAGAAGGAAGGACAGCTAAGTTTTTTAGATCCACCACCGAACAAGATATTTTTTCGCGGCACTCTTCACCTCAATTACAAAGATGATAACGGACAAGAGCAATCAAAGTATATGCACATAGTCTCAAGGCGTGGTCAAAAAGGGGCTCCCCTGGTTACTTTGAGCCTAAAACCAAAATCCACAAGAATAGTAAAAGTCCAATTCCTGTATCCACCTGACTCCACCCCACCTCAAGTATTGACCATCAAAACAGAGGAGCCAAGCAATGGCTGACACCCTTAGAGAATACAAAAACCTGATAGTTGCTTATTTGCGAGATTTCGAATCTTCGCGCATGGCAGGAGATCCGGAAAAACTGCGCCGCTTAGGCGAGACACCCGATGATTTACTTTTGAAAAAATGGCTGTGGGTAGGCACAATTGTCGGAGCAATTGGTTGCTTTGGCATACTTTGGCCATTGGCAGCATTAGTCTTAGCTCCATTCGTCACTTCATTTATTATGGAACCATTGTGGATGCTCATTAAGTTTGCCATGGGCATGACTCTCATTGTGTTTTGTGCCGCGATTTATGTAACTTTCAAAAGTGGTTGAGCTATTACCAACTTAATTGCCTCAGCGACAGACAACTTCTGACCGTTATCGCCTTCCACATGCGAATAGCGAGAAAGAATTTTAGCCCCTTCAATAAGACTCAACTGCAATTTGTCTACCGGGGCTACTGAGGCTTCACGTTCCAAGTCGGCAATAGTTTGCCGAAGTTCAGTCTCAATGGCCGCACATAAAGCGTTTGCACTTATAGGTTGTGCACTCTGAGGACGTTTTCGCAAGATGAGCAGCAACGACGAAGCCAAAGACTGCGTACCGCGCGCGACCATGCGAGTGGACCTTTCAGTGGCTAGGGTCCAACAAGCTGTAAGCATCCATCCGGAGCCTATAAGTGACTCAAGCATCGCTTCCCAACCACTAAAATCACATGTGCTCTTGGGGTTAAACGCATAAAACACAGCACTAGGATATTCGGAGTTAGCCATGTCATGCAATCCCGAAAAGGAATGCGTGAGCCCTTCGGTAAAATGCTTCCGTGCCTCAACCTCGTCACCGGCGAATCTGTGTGGCATGACCACAAGCTCTTCGCCTTTAGGAGACAAGTCATCTTTCAAGAGTTGCCTATGCACGTCTTTCAAAGAGCGCTTGAGCCAGACATAAAAGAAGTCAGACAGGTCAGCATAGCTTATGTAGTTGTAGTAGGGCGGATCGGTGATTATCACAGGCGACTGAGCAGGGCTTGTGCAAGCGACCGAATTCAGTTGCCTCACTGTAGCTGAGTTTTTAGTCATATCACCTATCGGCAGTTTCTCAACTGCGGAAGCCACCCACTCACTGGCTGTGGCAATGGTCAAAGAACCATCTAAAATATTTGCTTCAGCAAAGTCCCAAGTCATTTGCATGGCTTGGCGACCAAAAATCTGCGCTACGTTTTGGTTGGTGGTATTCCAGGGATTCAAGAGCGTTGAATACCTTACAAGATGATTGACTGCAAATGCGAGATATGTTGCTACCGCATCGGCAAAAGCCGTCAATCCGCGCCCGCCCGCTTCAAGCGATGTCTCATCTGGAGGTAGACGCCACTTTCCAGACAGCAAGACATCCTTTCTTGCCTCTTCAATCAAATCACTGAGAGCACACAAAGAGAGAATTTGGCGCGGCAAGAAATAATCGCTAAATGTTTTCAGCCCGTAAGATCGTCCTTGAGCATTACTGGCAAATGTGCCTCGAGTCTTTTCCTCCGGCAGCGAGCCAGACTGTCGATATTTGCTTAGGGCAATTCGAGAGGTCTCAAAATTTGCTTTCATCTCATCTGGATGGAACGGCAAATATTTTCGGCCACGTCTGTCTTGGATTACGGTTGCCAGAGGCAAGAATTTAAGCGACCCGTTTTCAGCTTCAGCGTGAAGGTATTTTCCCCTGACACATTCACCGCAGACCAAACATTGAAAGGCCGCCTTGGCCACGGATCCAGTTTCTTTAATGAGCCTCGTGCCTGCGCCTAAGCGCAGCTTGCAACTATCGTCAGCCACACCGGTGGCGATATCGAATCTGACTTGTCCATTTTCAATCACTGGCTTGAGCCAGGCTTGCTTTCCCTTTCTTGTACACAACCAAAACTTGCTAATCAAAGGGACATTGGCAGCACAAGATTCATTTGAACACTTAACCGCACGACAATAGAGCCAGGCAACAACCTTTTCCTGCCGGTTGGGATAAAGATAGCTAAGCCGCTGGCGACCTTCTTCGTGCATCCACTGCCCATAATGACGAATCGCTTTGGCAAGTAAGGTTTTGTCGGAAAACTTCTCTGGGATTTCAATCAATGCCTTATTAATAATTACGGCCAGCGGATTGATATCTGATCCATGCGCTTCCAATCCCAGCCTTTTGGCTTCCAACGGAATTGAGCCACCACCGGCAAAGGGATCGTAAATAGATGGCGGTAATCCGGCAGTAGATTTTTCTATCTCAATCCTGGCGTCATTAAAAACAGTATCGTCAGCACCAGTCGAATTTATTAGAGTTTCCATGAACGACAGCAATCGCTCTCTTTCCTTTATTTGCTCAATGGTCGTCGGGAAAAGATCCGGACGACTGGAAGGATCATCGACCAGCGAGGCAAATAGAATTCCTCGACAAACAGCCAGAGGCTTACGCGACCACCAGAGATGAAGCGAGCGTGGATGTCCCTTAAGAAAGGGATTTTTGTCTTTTTGCGCCGCAACATTCAGGCTGTTAAGCGGTAAGGAGACCTCAATAAGTTTGCGTCGCAACGATTTTATCTCTTGGTAACAGGATTTAGCGCTACAGTCACAAGTTACGTTTCACAACAGTCTCATGCGTAGTTGGTCAACTTTAGTCATAATACACGAGGCTGGCTGAAGCCAGACAAATTCTTGAGATCTTCAATATGCCAGACAAGTTCGACAAATTCTTAGTGCCCCCGGGTAAAATAATCTCCCTCAGGCAGGACTATGATCCTAGCTTTAGACCAAATGACCTGAATTCCGAAGAAGCGGAAGGGAAGCTCAAACATGGCATCAAGGTACTGGCTGAATTACAAGGTAGGCTAGCAGCACAGGATACTTACTCGGTATTGATCATTTTTCAGGCTCTTGATGCAGCAGGGAAAGACGGCACCATCAAGCATGTGATGACCGGCATCAACCCACAAGGTTGTTCTGTGCATTCATTCAAAGCACCATCAACCGAAGAATTAGATCATGACTATCTTTGGCGCTGCGCAAAGAGACTACCGGAGCGTGGTCACATAACCATATTCAACCGGTCTTACTACGAAGAAGTGCTGATAGTTCGGGTCCACCCGGAACTTTTAGAAAAACAACATTTGCCAATAAAGGCATCGCCAAAACTCTGGCAGCAACGTTTCGAACAAATAAACAACTTCGAAAAATATTTGACCGACAATGGCACGATGATCTTAAAGTTCTACCTCAACATCTCCAAAGAAGAGCAGAAGAGGCGTTTTCTTGAGCGCATTGAAAATCCTGATAAGAATTGGAAATTTGCCAGCGCGGATCTTGTTGAACGAAATTACTGGAAGAACTATATGAAGGCTTACGAAGAATGCTTCAACAACACTTCGACAAAGTGGGCTCCCTGGTATGTCATACCGGCAGACTACAAACCTTATGCGCGGCTAGCCGTAGCAGACATAATCAACAGCAAGCTCAAAGAGCTTGATCCGAAATACCCAACACTAAGCAAACAGCAAATGAAACAGCTGAAATCAGCTAAGGAACTCCTCTTAGGACAGACAAGATGAAATCACCTCCCGGACCCAAAGGACATTTTCTCTGGGGTGCCGGAAGGGAAGCCATCGAAACTCCACTGCCGCTGTATGTCAATTCCTGGAAAGAATATGGTGACTGCGTAAAGTTGCCCAGCTTGCCTGGTTATTACTGGTACATGTTCACGCATCCATCAGCCGTAGAACATATTCTGCAAACGCACCAACAGAATTTCCGCAAGCCGGAAGTGTTTAATCGACCAATGTCCTTGCTGGTCGGAAATGGGCTTGTCGTCTCCGAAGGCGAACTCTGGATGCGTCAAAGACGGCTGGCACAACCGGCCTTTCACAAGACAAAACTCGCTTCGCTTGGTCAATCAATGGTATCAGCCATTGAAGAACATATTCTCGAATGGGAGAAGAAAGAACCTGACACCATTGTCGATATTGCCTCTGAAATGGGGGCACTCACATTAACAATTGTCGGCAAAGCGCTTTTCAGCACCGATCTGCATGAATACGCAGATCGCGTCGGCAAAACTATGAGGGTCGCACTGGAACATGTGAACTACCGCATGGGACACATGTTTGCTCTACCTGAATGGGTGCCAACCAAACGAAATAGGGAATTCCTCAGAGCAAAGGCTGAGTTAGACTCCGTCGTGATGGAAATCATTACAAAACGCCGGAAATCCAAAGGAGAAGAAAATGATCTTCTGTCCGCCTTGTTACACAGCACAGATGATCAATCAGGACAAACTATGTCCGACGAATTGCTACGTGACGAAGTCATAACCCTAATGCTTGCCGGGCACGATACTACGGCAGCGGCCCTTACCTGGACCTGGTATTTGCTCAGTCAAAACCCAAGCAAAGAATCTATTTTCCTTGATGAACTGAAGTCTGTTCTCAGCGGCAGAATGCCCACAGTTGAAGATCTGCCGAAACTTACCTACACAAAAATGGTGGTTGAAGAGTCTATGAGACTTTATCCACCAGCATGGGGCATACTCAGAGAAGCCAAAGAAGACGATGAAATAGGAGGCTATTTTGTAGCTAAAGGCAAGCCAATTTCACTGCTTCAATACATAACACACAGGCATCCCGATTTTTGGGACACACCTGAGGCTTTCATACCTGAGCGCTTTGAGAAGGACAAGGTTGCCGAACGTCCCAAATTTGCCTATTTTCCTTTCGGTGGCGGACAACGTGCATGCATCGGCAATCAGTTTTCGCTCATGGAGGCTACGCTGGCTCTATCAGCTATAGCCCAAAGAATTAAGTTCGACGTGCTACCCAATCAAATCATTGACCCGGATCCCACATTTACACTGCGTCCCCGACATGGAATAAAAGCGCGCCTGCGCAGCTTGAACTAGGCTCAGGAACCTTATTACGCCCACATGCATCTACTTCAAATACCTGAAGGAGACACGTTATGAAAGCGTTAATATTTCGTATTTTGCTATCGGCACTAGCCTTTATGTATGTCTTACCGCTTATTTCCGGTATTGAATTTAATGGTGGCTTTTTGACCGCCGTTGGCATGGCAATCTTATTTGGCGTCATGTTCTGGTTGGTAGATCTTTTAGCTGTAACAATTTCAGCCGTTCTCGCTATTGGCACTCTAGGAGTAGCTCTTTTATGGTTGATACCATTCTGGATCCTCTTTTTCTGGCTGATACCGGTAGCAGCCCTCATCGCAGTGTCATCAATTGCACCGAGCGCATTGTTCATAGCCAACAGCACAGCAGCTGTGCTTGGCGGGTTAGTGCTTTTAGCCATCAGCCTAACGACAAGCGATATGGTCTGGCATAGAACAGCCTAGCCGATAACTGTAATTGAATATTAATAATCACTGGGAACGAATGCGTGCGTGAGCGCACCTCTAGTTAAACCCAGGAGGTAATCCTAATGGTAAGCAAATACCTACTTGGCGCAAGTTTTATAGCAACGATATCAATGCTATCACCCTCGTGCGTAAAAGCTCAGACTGCTGAATATTTCTACAAAAGTACTGTAGTTGAAACAGCACCCGAGCCACAAACCGTAATTTACCGCGAGTCTCAAATAGCTGAGCCAATTACAGTAGTAGAGACAAGACCATCAACAATAGTGGTGGAGAAGGTGATACAACAACCAGTTATGGTTGAACGGATGGTCGTCAAGCCAATAATTGTGGAAAAGGTCAAAATCAAAAAAGACCGTCCCAATAAACTAATTCGTCTCACGACGATGCCGTTGCGCTTGATATTCTAACTAGCTAACGCTTAAATATTGACACCGTTGCAGACGCCAGGGATGGCGCTTATGGAAGTCCGGACTACTCAGGTCCGGACTTCCATTTTCTGGATAATGGCTTGAACTCTCGCAGTGATATGTCCAGGCCGCACACCAATAAAAATGGCTCCCGAGGCTGGATTCGAACCAGCGACCAAGTGATTAACAGTCATACAGCAAACCCATTTGCCCTATTTTATGTTTACCTACTGTTTTTCGAAGTATCTAGAAAAGCTTGAATTTATCAAGGTTTGACGGTATAAAATAATCACTTGGTTTTGGAAGTTATTGGACACTTCTCTAAGTAAGTTGACTACTATTTTGCTACTAAAAAACAGTAGTCAAAACTAGCGGATAACCAAACCCAACAAACTCAAAGGCACCTCTGCCTACGTTGCTTTGCTCCGTTTTAATTTGGAAATGAAAAAAAATGACTGCTAGCT
>SBAT01000223.1 GCA_005240105.1 Chloroflexota bacterium | reverse complement strand
TACGGGGCTGCAAAAGCCAAATATTCAAGCACATTTCATGCCATGCGTAGAAATCGGCTGGCAAATTGCCCGCCGACACTGGGGCAACGGCTACGCGCCGGAAGCAGCAGCCAAAGCTCTTGAAGATGGTTTTGTGCGCATCGGACTGGACGAGATAGTTTCATTCACTACTGTGTCCAACGACAAATCAATACGGGTCATGGAAAAACTTCAAATGACAAGAAACCCAAAGGACGACTATTCACATCCAGCACTACCTGAAGGTCATCCATTGAAACCACACGTGCTCTTCCGTCTGTCAAAGGCTGCCTGGGCGAGCCACGCAAGCTTCTAATCAAGTCGGCGTAATTTCCCCAGTGACAAAAGCTTCTGGTGAAATTAACATGAGGCGCAGTATGGATTAGATTCGGCGATCGATCAAATTAAGCAGTCTTCGTCGGCTTGACCGGTAGTGCAATAGTTTCAAGGCTAGTTAGATCGAGTTTTCTGGTGGCATGATCTATATCGATTCCAACTATGTTGCCTTGATCATCAAAGTCGGCCATAACGCCATCACCGATTTCTCGGACATCAGATCCGACCTTAGAACTTAGTTCAATATACAGCGAGTCAGTCTCTGGATAGTACTGTAACTTCATACGCTAATACACCAAGGTTCTGATTGCAAAAAATTCGGAGAGGGTGGGATTCGAACCCACGTGGCTTGCGCCCATCCGCTTTCGAGGCGGCGCCGTTATGACCGCTTCGGTACCTCTCCACGGGTCGTTTATTCTATCAGGAATACAACTGGGCTTGCTATTCGACGCTTGCGTCGGTCGAGCCGGCAACGCGCGGGCGATTCGATGATTCCGCTTTTGTTTTCAAGGCTGTCATGCAGGGTGGCAAGTCTATACGGAATTGACGCTTGATCAAAACCTGGGGCATGAATAAGCCACCATCAACGAATGTTGCGTAAGTTACCAAAGTCTTGCTGCCGCCTTGAGCAGGCTCGAGCTTCCAATAGCCGTCAATGGCTTTGAAGTCGCCGCCAATGCGATTCCATTCCACCATTTGGAAAGGTGTCTCTTTTACTTCCAGCATGTAGCTGTAATCGGTAAAAGCACCAGTCGGGTGCGTCACGTATTTAATTACTTTACTTCCGCCGCCTTTGTCTTGCACGACTTGGCACGTCTTCAATGTCGGAAATGTTGTGGCAGCATTTTTATAATCTGTACATATTTTGTAGCAGACTTCCGGACGAGCATTAACAACCATCGTGCTCACAACATAAGACTTCTTGCCGATTTGCTGTTCGCCTAAGGTCATTTGCTGCCCCTTAGAGGCGCTTGCAAGCTCTTGCTTGGCAGATACTACCGGCACAGCCAGAAAAACGCCCAGGGCGAGAGCAGAGGCTAAAGAGAGTTTTGCCAGACTTGACGCGTAGTCAAGAGCTGCCTGCTTAAACATTTTGGCACTTGTGTATAAAGACTCTGCGTCCATGAAAACCTCGGCAGTTGGGTCGAATTGGGCAATGGTCGGTCATCTTAGCATTTGCTTGATTTTCAATCGTTAACTTCATGACATCATTACAAGAATCTCTTGAACCTGTTAACAACATTGTTGTTGTCTATAACCCCATTGCCGGACAAGCCGGAGACCCAGATTTGTGGGTTGGCACAATTGTCAACAGACTGTGCCAACACTTTGGTTGCACTGTCACGGTTATTCCAACACGTGCCCATTTGTCAGGCTCTGACATTCTCAATGCCGCACCTCAAGCGCCAGATATTGTGGTGGCAGCCGGCGGTGACGGCACTGTGCGCACACTTCTAGGAGCACTTGCTCAAACAAACCCTGCCATTCCTGTTGGAATTGTGCCTATGGGCACTGGCAACATTCTCGCTCGCAATTTAGGAATTTACGAAGACAATTTGCTCAATGACCCACTGCATAAAGCCTTGAATATCATCTGCCGCGGCATAACCAGACGCATCGACATGGGCATCATGAATGGCCATTACTTCTCGGTTGCTGCCGGTGCCGGACCAATGTCCGATGCCGTCATATCGCCGGCCCACCAAGAAAAAGCCAACTGGAAAATGCTTGCTTACGCGACCTCAATGGTACAAACATTTGCCGTACCACCGGTTGTATTTGGCATCACGGCCGACGGCAGCAAATTTCAAGTCACAGCATCAGGAATTTTTGTCACCAATATCGCTGATGTAGGCATGGGCATACTCTCGGAAACGGCATTGCCAGATGATGGACTGTTAGATCTCTGCATTCTGGATCCATCACATTTCACAGATTATCTTCAGCTTGGTTTTCATTTCTCCGTTGGCTTCTTTGGCGGGCAAGCACCCTACTACATTCGCAAAGTAAAAAATGTTACTCTCGATGTGATGCCAATTAAAAGTCCAATGTCCGCCCTACAAAAACTAGGTCATAAGATCCGAGGACTTATGGGAAGCACAACAGATCCGGAACCACCGCAGCACCGCCAAGTAACTGCCATGATTGACGGCGATTCTTGTGGAAACACACCAATGCAAATAAGCGTAGTCCCGGAAGCTGTCACACTTATCGTGCCGCCAACAATGCAGCGATTACCGTAATGCTTGCCCCAATTGAGCCTTAACATACGCCAATTCATCATCGGCACCTTGTATCTGTCCGTCTAGCTTTGCCGCTAATACCGACTTTAAAACTTCGCCTATCCGTGGTCCCTGTTCAACACCCATGGCCAACAAATCCGCACCACTAACCGAAAGTTCAACTGGTTTCAATTTCTCCAAATATAGTTTTACTATCCGACGAAGCGGACTACCTGGAGTGGCCAAACAAGCAGCAATAGCTAACGATTGATCACTTTGTCCGCGGAAAAGCTCATAAATTTCACTGTGTTTTAAGTCAGGCGAAACCGAATTCAATTCTTCAGCCAACAACAATCCTCTGCTCATATCATTGATGTCTTGATTGCTAATTTGTAATCTCTCCATGGTCTCAGTGGCCTTTGTTACACCTAGTTGCGCCAAAAGCACACCAAGATAAACTATCCAACTGTTAGGCACACCATAGTGAGAAAGCAATCGCTCAGCTCGTCTTAGTGAGCGTCTGACATTGGTGTCATAACCAAGATCATTATCCAAATAACGCAACCGTCCGCCAAGGCGTCCCAAAAGATCCAAGGCTTTTAGGCGATCTTTCGATTCCAGAATTAACTGCAATTCGCTACGCATACGAGCACCGCCAAGATTATCAAAGATGCTCATGTTGATGGCTCGTTCAGCTTGTCTGGCTGTTTTGTCTTCCAATTCAAATCCAAGCCGAGCTGCAAAACGGGCTGCTCTGACAAGCCTGGTTGGATCTTCAATGAAGCTAAACGGATGCAAGATGCGCACTAAGCGCGCATCCAAATCTTCCAGTCCGCCAAAGTAGTCAATTACATCGCCAAACTGTCCTGGATTTAGACAAACTGCCAGTGCGTTGATTGTAAAATCACGCCTATACAAATCCTGTTCCAAGCCGGACGCTTCAACAGTTGGCAACGCAGCGGGAAATTCATAAAATTCTGTGCGAGCTGTGGAAATATCAATTTCCAATTTTTGTTCAGCGTTAAATATCATCGTCGCCGTTTGAAAGCGATCATGCTTGGCCACCACCTGCAAACGCCCTGGATAAGCAGCTTCCAGAGCCTTGGCTAAATCAATGGCTGAACCCTCAACGACAAAATCAAGATCCAAGTTTGGTAAACCAAGAAACAAGTCGCGCACACAACCACCGACAGCGTATGAAACCATATTCAACATGGCCGCTTGACGGCCAATTTCCTCGAACAACCAAAGAGTTGATTCGCTCAAGATATTCAACCGCTCGCGATAATGGACATGCCTTTTCACAGGCAAAGCGAAATGCTCCTGCTCTTCTTCGGCGTGCGTACCATAAAGAGTTCGCAATACCTCATGGCGAGTAACAATACCAATCAACTGATTGTTCTCATCAAGCACAGGCAATTTGCCAATATCTTCATGCACCATCGTATGTTGAATTTCGCTCAGCGGTGTATGCGGCTTAATTGTCAGTGCCGGTTTACTCATAAAGCCTTGCACTGGAGCATGCCCTAATTTGTGATGCAACGCTTGGTCAATATCCCTGCGCGAAACAATTCCCACCACCTCATCACCTTCAGTGACAACCAATCCATCAAGCCCATAGCGCAACATGATCCGCGAAGCTTCTTCCATGGTGACACGAGGTCTTATGCTGCGTACCGGCGCTTGCATGATTTCGCCGGCTGTCTTCTCCGGCTTGACCTGCTTTTTGACCAGGTCTTCCACTTCTTCAATCACTTCTTCGATAGAGGCTTTGCGACTAACAGCAGAACCGGCTCCTGGATGTCCATCACCACCAAAATGCAAAACTATCTGCCGCACATCTAGTGCTGGTGAGTCAGATCTGCCCACAACGTGGATGCGATCGCGCATTTTTACAACCGTAATTACAGCATCAGCAGATTCAATTTCAACCAATTTTCTTGTCAGTGTAGCCAGACCTTCCAGATAGCGAGCGCGCTGTGACCAGGCAATTACCACTTTCATACCGGAAATATTTACCACCCGGCGATTATTAATCAAGTCTTCTAGAAGCTTGACCTGTTCTTCTGATTGTTTGGGATTGAGATAGTCGTTGACGCGAGCGATATCGCCACCCTGCTCCAGGAGATGACCAACACAAGACGCGTCCAAAGCAGTGGTACCACTGTAGGTAAGACATCCAGTGTCTTCATAAATGCCTATTAAAAGCAGTGTTGCTTCAAAAGGTGTCAGCTTGATGTTGCGCTCACGTATCTCGTGAACAAGAACCGTAGTTGTCGAACCAACCGGTTTCACAATGGAGTCTGCCCTGGCGTTGGGTCCTAAACCTTCGGGATCAATGTGATGATGATCAAAGATTGTGTAACTGACCGGATTATCCTTGCGACTAATGAGCTTTCTTGCCGTTTCATCCAACCTATCCAAGTGTTGGCAATCAACAATGTAGATGTGTTTGATGTTTTTGGCATCAAGATATTTGAATTGAGACAGGGGCAATGAATCACGGTAGAGAGCAAAAAACTCTCGCACATTTCCCACCAAAGGATATCCCGGCAACATACGCGTGCCGGGAAATAACTTAGTCACCGCGTATTGCGCTGCCAAGGAATCAAAGTCCATATTGTTATGGGTTAGAACTATCTCCACAGATTTTCCTGTCGCTCCCGAACCCTCATTATATGACGGAAGATGAAGGATAACTACTAATACAAGTTTACTAGCTATTAGCATGAGGTATTAACGGCCTGACAGGATACTTAGGCTAAGGGACAGACTCGTGACCCCGCTAGGCGTAATTGGTGATGTTTATCTGGTTTGTTGTGCCGTTGGCACAATTTATCTGCTTGCCGGCGCCTTTTTAGGACACTTGTCCGACGGAGGCGGAGGACACGGCGTGCACATCGACAGTCATGCGCACGGCATTGGTCTTGCTGCGCATGGACACGCTGGTCATTCAGGACATGGGGATTTAGCTGATTTAAACCCTTCACCCAGCAAGGTGGCCATCATTCCCAGCATGTTTCGCGGGCGAGTCAATCCGACTCGTTTTCTTTTGTCATTTCTTAGTCCGATGACAATTGCTGTGTTTTTGGCATTCTTCGGCATTTCCGGAATCTTTGCCCTCAAGATTTTGCCATGGCTGTCTCTTTGGTCCTTAGTGCCGGCAGCCATCTGTTCGCTAATGATCACTGGACAGGTAATGCGCGCCCTGGGGTGGATGATTCGCCAAATGAATGTCACGTCACAAGCGGACGTTTCAGATCTTATCGGACAGCGAGCTGATGTTACCGTACCCATCCAGGGAGGAGAAGTTGGTGAAGTTGTTTTTGTAATTGGTCTAAGTCGTTACAACAAATCAGCGCGCGCACTAAACCCGGAAACAAGTTTTGCCCAAGGCTCAAAAGTAATTATTTCCGATATAGACGACCACGTCTTATTGGTTGAGCCCTGGAACGAATTACTTTTGAATGATTCAGAAAAGACATAACTAGAATTGGAGGTTGGTCATGGATGCACTAACGTTAAGTGTCGGCTCATTAGGACTCATTGTCCTCTTTCTATTAGGCTGGATAATGGCCAGCCTTTACCAAAAATGCGGACCTAACCAAGCTATGGTTATTTCCGGAGTCGGCGCTCGAACAGGTGATCACGGATTTAAAATCGTCAAAGGTGGCGGTAGCGTTGTTTACCCGCTCATCCAACAACGTTCATTCCTCAGTTTGGAAATCATGACCATCGAGGTGCATTCACAAGCGCCAATAATTACAAAAACCGGCGTGCCAATTTTTGTCGAGGGTGTAGCTCAGGTCAAAGTTGCCGGCGACAATGTTTCCATTGCTACAGCTGCTGAACAATTCCTTGGCAAATCCAATGAAGAGGTGGCCAACATTGCTCATGAGACTCTTGTTGGACACTTGCGTGCAATTTTAGGGACCATGGAAGTTGAACAGCTTATCCAGAGCTTTAACGAATTTGCTCAACGTGTGCAAAAAGAATCAGTCCCAGATTTAAACAAAATGGGATTGACGGTAGTTTCTTTTACGATCAAAGAAATCAAAGACTCGGTTGGATACCTGGAAGCTCTTGGTCGCAAGCAAACCGCTGAAGCTAAAAAAGCTGCGGACATTGGTGTTGCACAGGCAAGCAGAGATACTGCCATTGCTCAGGCTCAAGCGCAGCGCGACTCGGCCATTGCTCAGGCACAAGCAGCAGAGGAAGGAGCAAAAGCAAAACTAATTGCCGATACAAGAGTTGCCGAAGCCTCGAAAAACTTCCAAGTAAATCAAGCCAACTATCAAATGGAAGTAGCTAAACAAAAAGCAGAAAGCGATATGGCTTACGACATTGTTAAAGCACAACAGCAACAAACACTAGTCGTGGAAAATCAAAAAATCCGAATTGTGGAAATGGAAAAGCAAGTCGAACTACAAAATGTAGAAGTGCAAAGACGGGAAATTGAATTACAGGCACAAATTACCAAGCCTGCCGAAGCAGAACAGAATAGGGTTAGGCTGATAGCAGAAGCTCAAGCTCAAAAACTCCAACTAGAAGCCAAAGGTCAAGCAGAAGCAACCAGGCTGAGAGCAATTGCTGAAGCAGAAGCAGCCAGAGCAATGGGTGTTGGTCTAGCCGAGGCCGAAAAAGCAAAAGGTTTGGCTCAAGCGGAAGTGATAAAAGCGCAAGGACAAGCGGAAGCGGAAGCTATGCAGAAACGCGCCGAGTCATTCAAACTTTACAATCAGGCAGCCGTTGCTTCCATGCTCATGCAAAAGCTACCGGAAGTTGTCAGTGCAGCGGCCGAACCGATTTCCAGGATTGGCAACCTTACTGTGTTATCAACTGGCAATGACTCCTCCGGCGCCAGCAAAATATCAAGTGAAGTGATGAACATTGCCGCCCAGGGGTTGACTATGGTAAAAGGTCTAACTGGTTATGATTTGAGCCAAGCGCTCAAACCAAATAACCAAGAAACCAAAGAAGGCAATTCGGAAAAATCTTGACCGCACAACGACGCATTATCCTAACTGGTGCCTCAGGCGTAGGTAAAACAACCTTAGCCGAACTACTTAGCTCACAATTGGGC
>SBAT01000159.1 GCA_005240105.1 Chloroflexota bacterium | reverse complement strand
TTGATCAGATCCAAATACCCAAAGATTTAAAGACAATCGTACTTAGAGCACAGTCGGCGCGAACTAGAGCCGATAAGCAACACTGGCTTGCCCAAGAACTTGTTCAAAGTGCTGCTATCACTCTTGTACAAGAATTGAATCTAAGTCGACGAGATGCTGCGGAGATTTTGGGATTATCACATCAAAGAATACAACAGTTGCTGGACTGAATTGTCGAGTTCGAGCCTGTAAGCTGCGCCTATCCAAGCGGACGTAGGGAAATACAGCTCGACGCGTCATAAGAACGATGAGCACTGCCTTTAATGTCTTCTGGAAGCATGTCGTATCTTTTTAGTGCGTAGGGTTTGTATGGTCCATCGAAATTATATGTTTTCAAATAAGGTTGACCAAACTCATATTCATATTCATCATAAAGTCCATGAAAGCGACCACCGAGAGATTTGAGCTTTGCTGACTTGAGACCATCGGCTGCATGATTTATCTCAAACCTTGTTCCGGAAAGGCCTTTAAATGGTCCAGCTAAGGCTTTGACTTCATCTAGATATTCAATCGCATGCAGTCTACCAAAATCATCAAGAACGACCTTGGACGGGAACTCCTGGTGAGCTTGATGAAAGATCCAATCATCGCTCCCGTGCAACCAATTTGGCACACCCCTAGCCGCGGTCTCGACAAAACCTTTCTCACGCAAGAATTGTGGTGCCGGTCCTAGTTTCAAAACATCTGCTCCAAAGTCACCACCAGTGGATCTGAGATCCTTAACAAACGTAATGCCGAATGGATTTTCAATAGTCTGGAAATTCTTGGCGCAAAGAGACACCGATTTAGCATCTGCTCCTTCCACAAAGGCTGACTTCCAGCGTATTTCACGTTCGAAGGTATGAGTTATATTTGGAAAGATGCCCTTCGTTTCGATAGCACCAGCCAATTTACTAAATTCGTGAGTAACAAATTTGATAGCCCCACCGAACGCACCAGTTTCTTCAAGTAGCTTGGCTGCCAATGCCGGATTGTGCTCGATGAGTTCCTCACCTGCTTTCTCGGCTACTTTTGCTAATTTAAATAAGTCTGCCATGGTTAAGGGTTCCTTGGGGTGCCTTCTGGCTCATAATAGGTTGCCAGCCCACCCCAAGTCAGTGGGGAAAACCGCAAGGCTTCCTTAAATCCCGCTGCTTTTAGATTAATTGTTGCCGGCAGCCACAGTTTTGATTACTTGCCGGCGCAGCCTGTCCATGGCGTTGGTCTTGTCGTAGATTCTCAGCGCCTGCTTGCCAATTTTGTCGTTGTCGTAGGACTTGCCCTCTGTAAGTGGACGCAATAGATCAAAGCTTTCGCCAATTTCCTTTCTAAGAGCAACTATCTGGTTCCATTCATTAGCAATTGAAGGAAACTTCTCTTCTGGGATCATTAAGGCATCAACTTCATTAGATAAAAGCTTATAGTGATATTCCAGCACGCTCATCAGATAGTCCATTTTCTTTTTGCGTGGCGGCAAATCACCAAATTGAATTGTTCCTGACGGTCCAGGGAATGGCTGGATAACAATACCGCCAGGCAAAACATTGGGTGAGCGGATTGTCTGTGTCTGCTTACGGGTTACTTCTGTCATCATCATCTGAGTCGACTTCTGGATTTCGGCTGTCGACTCGCCCATCTTCTGCAAGCCGTCTTCCATGATTAAGACAGCACCCCGAACTCCGCCTTTGAGCATTTTGCCGTTCTCTGTCGTTACCGGTTCAGTGGTTACTTGTTCGGCAGTCTTTTGCGCTGTCACAACAGGTTCATCTGCCAAAGCCAGCTGTCCTGGACCAGAAATTGCAATGAGAGCAGCTGCCAGGACTGAAATCCGGAATTGCCAAATAGCCATTAGCTTGCCTCCAGGCGACGTTGAAGCTCAATTCAATTGTGCCACGCAATTGATGCCGGCATATTGCTTATAGGACACCGGGGGTCATTAACAGACACATATGCAATGCTGCGTAATAATTTTGATAACCTGTTAAATGGTGGTCACGTGTCAAACAAATTAGAAAATACGATTCGACAGATAGCCTCCTACGCGGTCCTGATTGCGACCGTACTAGCCTTGGCTGCGCTTTTAGGCTGGTTAGGCAATATTGATGTCCTTACCCATCCATTTTTCGGCTCTCAGACAATGAAGGCCAATTCGGCTGTCGGCGTTCTATTTCTGTGCCTCGGACTGACTGGAGCTATTCAATGGTCAAAAACACCTAACATCCGAATTATTTGTGCGGTAATTGCCGGGTCCATAGCGCTGATAAGCCTTTTGGAATGCATACACCTCGTTGCGTTTCCTTTTGACGAATTACTGGTCCATGATCGCCTTGGCAGTCTTGGTCCACCTGGGCGCATGGCTCCAGCAACAGCATTGGCCTTACTGTTAATAGCTCTAGCGCTACTTACCTGGTACAAGAAATCAGGGGTCTATTTCATGACTGGAGCAGCAATTATTGCCTTTATAGCTGTACTTGGTTACATCGGCTACCTGCCGCTAATGTATGGGTCGTTTCATCAAATGCAACACCATTGGCCGGTTTTTACCTCGCTCGCCTTCAACACCACAATTTGTCTTTTATGTCTATCAGTAGCCGGGCTGGCAAGTATGCCGCACAGCAGGCTGCGCGCCACATTGCTCGCTGACGATTCTGGTGGATTGTTTGCTCGCTACGCTATTCCTTCCGTAATTGGTGTACCTTTCCTAGCTACGTTCTTAGCCTCCGGCGGGGCTCTTGTTGGGCTCTATCCGGAAAGCACAATAGCCAATGTTTCGTTTGTCACAACTATCCTAATTGCCGTCGCGGCATTTGCCTTCATTTCCGAACAACTATCCAAACTCAACGAAAAGGTTTTGGCGAAGGAGCAGGTGAGAGCAGACATTATCTACGCACTGGCTCATGATCTGAAAGTTCCTCTTCTTGGCAGTCAAAGGCTGTTGAGTCTCATGGTTGATGGCGCCATCGGATCGCTTAGTAGGCAGCAACACGATCTGTTGGCCAAACTGCAAAATTCTCAGCGCGAAATGTTGTGCATGGTCGATGATTTTATTTTCGAATATCAATCGGAAAAGCAGCCTGATCAACCCACAGTAGAAATGATCGATGCTTCCAAGTTAATCGAACCAAGTATAGAGAAATTCAAAGATTGGTCTTGCAGCGAAGGTAAAACGCTCACATTTCATCTGGAAAACGACCTGGCACTTGTCCGTTGCGACGTGACTGCCATAAGGAGACTTACAGACAACCTCATCCACAACGCTCTCAAATACACGCCTGTCGGAGGCGACATTTCAGTCCGCCTGAAATCCAACGACAACGATCTGATTATTGAAGTCGAAGACAGCGGCGCCGGAATTTCACTTGACGATCAATCGCACATCTTCAAACGATTCTGGCAAACCGAACAAAGCAGAGACTCGCATCGATACTCCAACGGCTTGGGTTTGTTTATTTGCAAACAAATTGCAGAAATGCATTGTGGAAATATTGTCTGCAATAGCAAAGAAGGATCAGGCACGCGGTTTATCGTCACGCTACCCAACGCACACATTGGACAAATCTTGCCCAACAACTAATTGCCTATTCCGCGACACCGTTTTTCATTACGCCCAAAAACGGTAGTTCGCGATAATTTTCCGCATAGTCCAGACCATAGCCGACTACAAAAAGATCTTCTATGCTAAAACCGACATAATCGACATCAACCGGCACTACTCGACGAGATGGCTTATCCAAAAAAGCCGCCAATCTTAAACTCTTCGGTGCAAACTGTCCCTGCAAATATTCCAAGAAGAATTTGGCCGTACGCCCGGAATCAACAATATCTTCGACGACAAGGATATGCCGGTGAGAAATATTCGGCAATTCCAAATACGGGGTCTGCACGTTACCGGAACTTTCCGTAGCCGCACCATAGCTGGACAAACGGACAAACTCGATTTGCAAAGGCTCGGGGGTCTTTATGTGGCGGATTAAGTCAGCAAGAAAAACAATTGCACCTTTCATCACACCGATTACAACAGGCTTTTCCATGCCTTGGTAATCTTTGCTTATTTCAGCGGCAAGCTCCTTGATACGAGCCTGAATTTGCTCGGATGAATAAAGTGTGTCTATTTTGGCTTGTCCCACTGTATGCCCCCTTGTTTATGCCAGCTTTAGTTTGCCGGTTGATTTATTCGTACTGCGTAAAGTCTTTCCTAGAGACGGCGCCTGATCAGCGTCGTATAGTTTGCGACCACGAACGAAAGTTGAAACAATCATGCGATCATCGCCCAAGTAAATTAGAGTCGACAAAATGTCATCTGCATTATGTCCCAACATATCGGCCGGTACGCCCGACTTACGTGTGGGATCTATAACAACAAAGTCAGCTTCCTTCCCCACTTCCAAACTGCCGACAACTTTATCCAAATTAGCAGCTTTAGCCCCGCCTAAAGTACCAAGATAGAACAATTCTCTAGGAGAGATCCACTGCTCCGTTTGCATGTAGGCTGTATCCTTCATGACGGAGAAAAGAGAAATCTGCGGGCCGCCAGCAACATCCGATCCCAGTCCGAATTTTATTCCTGCTTTCTTTATGCGATTGAACGGGAAGAACCCGCTCTTAAGGAAGAAATTGGAACTTGCGCAATGAGCAAGTGACGATTGACTAGCCTTCAATGCTCTAAGATCTTTGTCGTCCAAGTAAATGCCATGAGCAAATATGCTGTTTTTTCCCACCAGGTTATTGCTGGCATAAACATCCACGTAACTGCGAGACTTGGGAAACAGTTTTTTGACAAAAGCACATTCGTCTTTAGTTTCGGCCAAGTGTGTATGCAAATAGGTGCCCTTGTACTTATTCCACAACTCACCACACCCGGACAATAATTCCTGGCTGGCACTCAATGCAAATCTAGGAATAAAAGCATAGAGGAGTCGATTATTGTCATAGCCGTGCCACCGCTTGCACAATTCCTCGGCTTCGTTCAGAGACGTTTGCGTATCTTCTGTCAGTGCTTTTGGTGAATTGGCGTCCATCAGCACCTTGCCCATAATTACACGGTGACCTTTAGAAGCGGCAATTTCAAAAGCAATATTGGTTGCTTCCTTATGAATTGTCGTAAAAACAGCAGACAACGTAGTGCCGTTGTGAGCCAATTCATCAAAAAACCAGTTGGCGATTTTGCGCGCATGGCGAGTATCGGCAAAACGTGCTTCAGCAGGAAATACAAAACTATCGAGCCAACCAAGAAGCGTCTTACCCGATCTACCTGTTTGTGGGATTTGCGGCAAATGCAAATGCAGATCTACAAAGCCGGGAGCAATTATTCTTTGACCATAATCAATAACACGCACCATGCCGTTGTAACTGCGCTTTAGTTTGGTCCATTCGCCGACTTCGACAATCTTGCCATCATCATCAATGACCAGCGCGCCATATGGAATATTTATTAGCGTCGATGCACTCTTAGGACTAATTATGTGTCCAAGATAGGCGGTAAATTTTTTACCGCGAAAAGCATTTTTACCCCTGGCACTTGTCTTGGTCACAGGTCACTCTAAATGAAATGAAGCAGTAATTGTAACAAGCTAGCCTCTTGAGGAGCAAATTAGTATAGTCTGTGAATTGGCTGAACTCAAAGGTGTAAAAAGGTTCATCAATGACCACATTGCAACTCGAAGAAGCTAATACTTCAGACATCCTAAAAATACTTCGGGAAACACGCACTATTTGGTCTGGCGGCCTCACTCCAGACAAGTGCATTCAAAGTATTCATCACCAGCTCACTCATCCCTGGGGTAGAAGGCATTTACGTTATTTGCTTCTGAGATCAGGCAAGGAAATTGTCTCCAGTCTAAAGTTTTATTCCATTTGTATATCCAGCCATAGAAAGACATTCAATTTTGCTGGGCTGGGAGCAATATATACGATGGAAAGATATCGAAACTTCGGCTTTGGCTCCAAGCTTGTCCGGTCGGCAATTGATCTAGCAAAAGCACAAAACCTTGATGGGTTGCTGCTTTTCAGCGACATAGATCCTAACTATTACGCTAACTTAGGTTTTCTTGAACTAAGCAATGCAAATTTTGAGTTATCGCCAAAGGCAACTGTCGACTTCAATGCGCATGTGACAGAGCTGGAAACAAAGCACATACCATCTTTGTCCTTAACTTATGATCGCTTTCTCAGTCGTCGTAGTTATGGCTGTCAACGAAGTGAGCTTTTCTGGCAATACAAAATTCATCGGGAAAACTTCTTTCATAATTTCTCAGAAAAAGAATGGCCGGGCTTACAGCTCATGACCCTGGCCGACCCCCGTGAAACGTTTTCTTCATATGCCTTAATTGAGGCGTCTTCCACAACCCTGCGCGTCCTGGAAGCAGTGGGACAAGAAGCCGAAATATGGGAGCAGATTATTGCCCTTGCCGCCCAGAAGGGGCTAGGAAGAATACGTGGGTTTGAAGGCGTCTTGCCTCCCAAACCAATACGGTCTCTATTAGTTGAGCGGGAATGGGCTATCCCGATGATCCTGCCCTTGAATCCAGCGGTAAAAAACTGGCTTACGGCTCAGCCCTGCCCGCTTCTGGAGCTTGATCACTTCTAAATCGGCTATTGGCAACAAGAACCTAATTCTTATTGAATCTTGTATTTAGACTTTATTACTTTAGTCAGTTGCTAAACTATTGGATCGACATCCGTAACCTAAGGTATTTCAAAGTGAGCTGCAATGTAAATAAATTAGCTGCTGAGAGTGAAAAGACATTGGACAAGAGCCGCATAGTCAACGATTTTTCCATCCACGTCGCCACTATTAACGGCTCAGGCAGCCAATCGTCTAACAACGTCTTGATGCGCTCCATCTTCCAAATGGGCATTCCTGTATCCGGCAAGAACCTGTTTCCATCAAACATCGCCGGACTGCCGACCTGGTTTACCATCCGTGTCAACAAGAACGGTTACAT
>SBAT01000033.1 GCA_005240105.1 Chloroflexota bacterium | reverse complement strand
TGCCACATTGGCGTCTTTGGCGGCCATTTCTGCCAGGAGCTTCGCCCGACTGGCTTCGTTGTATTCGTGACAGCTGGTCAGCTTCTTCTTCAACCCCAGGTGGTTGATGAGCTTGATGGTCACTCGCGTGTCTTCCGCCAAGATGAGATCTGCCAATTGCAAGGCCTCTTTGGCCCGCCCAGTTAAGTCGCCAAGATTGCCGACTGGTGTAGCGATAATGAACAACCTTCCTGACAACTTTGCCGTCCCCATATATATTTCTGAATCCTCGAAAGTATCTACCACACATGCTTGGCAAAAATCATCAAACCATGACAAATGTCTCAACAACACTTGAGATCATGAGTTATCTACAGGTTCTCTACACCTGTAAGTTATTTAATCGACGGATTAAACGGATCGATCTTGTCGTGGAAGCAAATTTTCTACTCACCATGTCTCTGCTTGCTTTTGAGGATCGCAATTATTCATTGGTTGTACAAAATCCGCTGTACAAGCCATGTTCAACCAATTGAGCCTGTAAAAGCAGCACAACGTCTGGTTCTATGAATTCAAAGTGCAAATTGCTGAGCTAGTTTATTCGCAACCAAGACACACTTTGTTACAATCGCCATAAGCCTCACCTACTAAGCGATATACGGCACGATACAAAATGCATCGAGATATAAATTCAGTGTACTTTCGCAACAAAAACCATCGAAAACAACCATTATGCATATCGATCGAACACCAACCAAATACGGATAGGGATCTATGGTGCTCCCCGTTGGCAACGACTCAAAACCAATGTCATATACATTCGCTATGCATTCCGATCCTCGATACTTAAAAACGTTCATCTTGGAGCTTAAATCGACTGAAAAGATCCGGCCGGCCTTAAATTGCAGAAAAATATATTGGACATGAGCTATTAATTGTCGTAACTTTTATCGGAACTAGAGTGTTTCCCCTCCCGGAGCAAAGATGTCCGCGCTCTTATCAGGTAGCTATTGCCGCAAAACCGTCAGTGCCATCCTGGCGGCAGTGTGTCTTGTTGCTTTCAGCTATCCAGCAAAGGCATTGTTGCCCGGCAAACCAAAGGCGAAAAACACCCCGGCAGCAAGACCTCAACCAAAACCAACTACAAAAAGTACCTTCGATATACCCGGTCCGATACGTGACAAATGGGCAATCATCATAGGTGTAGGCTCTTTCCACGATCCAACCATCAATCCCCTGCGCTACGCAGTCAAAAACGCCACTGATTTAGCGGGCGTTTTGAAGGACACAACCTGCGGACACTTTGCCCCGGATCATGTAAGTACCCTAACTGAATTAAAGACTACGAAGTATGGCATTGAAAATGTTTTGAGCTCGACATGGCTTGGATCAAAGGCACTGCCTAATGACTTAGTCCTGCTCTACGTCTGCACGCGCACCGTTCCATCCAGGGAAGGTGACGACATAATTCTTCTCTGCGCTGACAGTGAAGCCAATGACGCAGCGAGCACCGGCATTCCACTGAAAGCAATGCTTCTAGACTTGAGACGACGGTTACAATCACGAAACATCCTCTGTGTGCTCGATACTTCTCCGGCATCAGAAACTGCCTACAACGCTGAAATCCCAATGCAGCCTAGCATTGAGGATATCTGCAAAGAAACGGGCGTTTCCATTTTGTCCGCTAATTTGCCGGAACTGCCAAGCTATGAATCAACCGTTGCTCCCAACAGCTTTTTTTGCAGCTTCTTCAGCTTGGGACTACAAGTGGCAAACGGATTGACACCTCTGATTACACTCGGAGAGTACGTCAAACAAGGAGTTTCAGAACTTGTTGACACGCAAATCGGGAAGAAAGAAACTCCTACTTTGGCTCTTGCCGAATACACCAGCCTTGGTGGCACTCCCATTGGCGTCATGGTCAAAAGCTCCAACCCGACAAGCATAAAGTTTGGTCATCCAATAGATCAGCTAGCCATGAAACGTCCGGACTTAGCCAGCCATCAAAGGCACCCGGAAGACAAGCAAGACTCAGACGAAGATGATGATGACGAAGAATCATCGCCAAAGGCACCACTTGATTTTGGCGCTTACATGTCCAAGATGAAGCAGCAAATTCAATCGAAGTGGCAGCCGCCAAAGGGAATGGAAAACAGAAAAATTGCCGTGATATTTTCCATCAAACGTGACGGCTCAATAATAGAACCGCAAATCGTCGAATCCAGCGGACAGTCAGCTGCCGATGCAGCAGCAATGGCAGCATTAACGGCGGCATCACCACTTGAGCCACTGCCTTTGGGCGCCCCCAAATCCGTGCAAATCCGCTACCAGTTTGTCTGGCGTGTCTCCCAGTCAGGCAATCCGTCCAACTGAGGTAAACTAGGTAGATATGCCTAGTCATTCACGTAAGAACACTGATTTTATGCAAGAGGCGCAACAAGAGCTGCGCTTCTGGACGACTAGTCTTAAGACGCAAATCCTTCATCCGATTAAGTACTACACGCAGAGGCAACCAAAGCTAGACAATAAACGCAGCCTAATTAGATCACTGTGCTGGGCTGCAATTCCATTTGTCATCTTCGCTTGCCTGCAAGCTGTAATGGAAAACAAAATTGTAGCGTTTCCCTTGTATTTGATAATTCCATTCGTTGGCGTTACTCTGTGGTCTTATGTTCAACAACTTCTTTTAGACAAGTTATTCGACAAGAAATGCACTTTCAAGCAAACATTTGACTTAGCGTTAACAACAGCTCCTGCTGCGGCAATCGCCTGGATCCCCACCGCCGGATTAGTTGGCTTTTTCATTCTTGCTTGCTTCTGGAATTACT
>SBAT01000235.1 GCA_005240105.1 Chloroflexota bacterium | reverse complement strand
CAGGAAATTCCTCTAAAACACTGCCCACATCGCAAATTTCGACTATCTGCTTCCGCATTGAGCGGTAAGGTTGTTTGACGACTGGGCAATTTTGGCTGGGATTTTCATTTGCTGACTCGAGTCTGACTCGGGTCTTTTAACTGCACATCCGCAGAGGAGAAAACGAATGAAGAGATTCCTCCTCATAGCAGCCTTTTTAATTGGGCTGTTCTCCCTGAATTTATCTACCCAGCCGGCTGAGGCTCAATGTCGCGGTCGCGGTGGTAATGGTTTCCATTTCGGAATTGGTGGCTACGGTTCTCCCGGCTTCAATTTCGGATGGGGACGTGGCGGTGGCACGTACGTGAATGTCAACCCTGGCTACGGCAATGGTTGTTATAACGGCGGCTATGGCTACGGTCGAGGATACGGATACGGCGGAACATACGGTTACGGCGGCACTTATGGTTATGGTGGTGTTTATGGCGGCGGTTGTTATCCCTACGGCGGATACAACTACTATCCCTATAACAACTACCAGTACCGGCAGTGCTACCCGTATCAGTATCAAAACCCGTATCAGTACCAGTGTCCGCAGTACAACTACGGATACCCGAACTACGGTTACGGCAACCCATACTGCAGGTAGTTAATTCGAACTCGCGTGGGTCTGGTGCGTATGCACCGGACTCACACTGAGTTTTTTTGAATGGGTATTATTATCGGTTATAGTATAATCTCAGCGACCGCCTTATATATGGATGGAGGTTGAAATGCGCCTGTGTTTGCCAGGACGCCAAGCGGGCTCAATTCCCTGCCAGTAGATTAAAAATGCGGAAATCAAGATGAAATTTCTTAAGCCTTAGCTAAGCTGCGCTAGTTATGCCTTACAATACTGGAGAGCCTCTTGGCAGGGAGAAAGTAATGACCCAGACAGACATGTTGTCTATCAACGCAGTAGCCGACAAACTCGGACTATCCGTCCACCAGCTTCGTCGCTGGGAGCTAATGTTCGGATTGGAAATCAAAAGAGGTCGAGGACAACAGCGCCAATACCGGGCAGAAGATCTGACCGTTTTAGAACGGATCAAAGAGCTGGTCGAACAAGGCTGGCCGACTTCTCAAATTCGTCCACAGTTGGAAGCCGAAGGGTTGATCACGCCCAAACTAATTGGCTTGCCGTCAGCACCACAAAACACTGATGTCTTGATGGAAGCAATAATTGGCTTCCGCACATTCAGCGAAAGACGCTTCATCGACTTGTCCAAGCAAATAGACGAGTTGAGACAGCTGGTCATTTCCTTGACCTTGCGTCAGGAATTGCAGAGCGAACAAAACACCAGCACGCCGTCTCCATGGCAGGCAGTACGCGAGAGTTACCCGGAAGCGGTCTCCACACCATCGACACCAGCACCGACGGTTCCACCAAGACCAGTGGAAGAAATTTCAATTGGACCACAAGTGTCTATGTCCATGCCTAGCCCAACGGAAGCGCAAACTGCTGACTTATCCATCGGCGAAGTGACCGACCAAAATTTCCTCACTCTTCTTGGAAGAGCCTTGGACATGATTGGCTGGAGCGACGAGCAAGCGGATCAATTTTGCATGCAGACTTTTGCTATCGCGCACTGGGACATGCTCGGTCGCAGCCAGGCGGAGACATTGATTGCGCATCTACGTTCACTAGGACAAGCGGCGTAGTAGTACGCGTCATTTATTTGGTTGAAATTGCTTGGACTCAAGTTCGGCTTCCAGCTCTTCAATTGTTGGAAGCTGTCCCTGTAGTTTATCTGGCAGCGCCTCGGTCAGACGAAACTCTGATATGCCAATTGGCTTATTTACGTCTCGTAGCGCATACTCGGCCATCAGTTTGTTCTGTTTTTTGCAAAGAATGAGGCCGATGCTTGGCTGGTCGTCCGAATGCCTCAGAAGTTCGTCCACTACGGAGAGATAGAAATTCATCTTACCGGCATATTCCGGCTTAAACTCTATAGCCTTAAGTTCAACCACCACGAAGCAGCGTAGCCTGAGGTGATAAAAAAGCAAGTCTATATAGAAGTCTTGCTCCGCGACTTCCAAATGATACTGGCGTCCCACAAATGCAAAACCGATTCCAAGTTCAAGCAAGAACCTTTGGATATGATCCACCAACGATCGTTCAATATCTCGTTCATGGGCTGCGGAATCAAGACTTAGAAAGTCGAACGCGTATGGATCTTTCAAAACCTGATTGGCCAAATCGGACTGTGGATCAGGCAATGTCTGCTCGAAGTTTGAAATCGCCTTGCCTTGACGCTGATATAACCTTGACTCGATTTGCAAAACAAGAACTTCTCGACTCCAGCCATGTTGTATTGTTTGCTGAACATACCACCGACGCTCCGTGTCTTTCTTCACATGGTCTAGAATGCGCACATTGTGCCCCCAGGGAATTTTTGCAACGGACTGTTGCAAAAATTGCTGGTCTGCATACGCTTCAGCAAAACTCCGCATGTACCTTAGGTTTCGCGGGGAAAAGCCTTTCATTTCCGGAAATGCACTCTTGAGATCTTGCGATAACCGGACTACAACATTAGCCCCCCAGCCGCGTCTATTCATTTCTTCCGAAATTCGACGCCCAACCTGCCAGTAAAGGAGTATCAGCCCTTGGTTCACCGACAAGGCGGCCTGCACTTGTGCCTGCCTAATCCGCTCCTTTAGCCCTTTGAGCAGCCTGTCATATCCCTCAATTGTTTGCGGAAGATTTTTCTCTGCCATCAAATTCGTTACGTCCCTCGAAGTCACACTATAAAGACGTTCGACAAGGGCAAAAAGTTCAAGCCAAGTGCTTAATTTTTCGCGATTGAATAGTTGCCACTACATGCCATAGTAACTTAACGGACGACAAAACCAGCTAGAGTAGCTGGTTGAAATTGTCGGTTAGGTATAGGGGTTACTTTTTGGTTTATCCAAAATGCGCGCCTTTTGGTCTGGACTTAATTGCTCAACTGCTTCATTGAACAGTTTCATGTTCTCTTCAGTAGATTGAGCTTCCTGAAGCTCTCTTGCGTACAATTCCTTGACGGTATCCAGCATTTTGCGGGCTTCACTGGCTTGCCCTCTCTTCAAATTCCGCAACGCGTCGCGACGCT
>SBAT01000145.1 GCA_005240105.1 Chloroflexota bacterium | reverse complement strand
CGATTATGGCTTACTTCAGACTATCAATCGCTAATTTTGTCTGAGAGCAATCACCGTGGTTTACCTGATAGCAGCGGGTGATCAAGCCCCTACCAAGTTCGCTTACTTAACTGGTTAAGAGTTAAGCCACGCGCAGAGCGCGTGGTTTTGCGAAAGCAACGACATTATCGTTAGCATTTGTTTTGTTTTGCTGGGTTGTTAACGAGGTGCCTAGCAACCCCGACCTGCAACTTAAGACCCTACATCCCTGTCGAATCTAAACGCCCCCATGAATTGGGTCGTACGTAAATACGATGAGAAAGGTATCCATCTAATTTTCAGTGTTCAAGAAAGGGCGAAGCCCCGGATTCATCATTATAACAGGGAGCTGGTCAACGTCAGTCTACGTCGTAGGTGCCACCCTCCAAGTGCTTGCGGGTTGGGGCGAGGGCGGTCCATTAAGCTCCCACCGGGGCTTCTTACTCTACTAGACTAGAGGGTTTTGGAAATGTTCCCAGGGTCCTACTAGCTTCCACGCCCAATAGAGACAGGGATTCTCTCTAAGGTTATGCCGGCCCATTTGTCATCCGGCTGCCTGTCCACAACCTTAAGCGGGTAAGTTTCTATGGCTTTTTCCAACATGCTTAATTTTTCCACCAAAATTCCAGCGCAGATTATTCGTCCAGCCGGACGCAATAACCTGAGGTAATCAATCATCAAGGCAATATTGTCTTCGCACGTCAGATTCGAGAGAATCAAATCAAAACTCAAATTATCCAAGACTTCCGTGCTGCCCTGAATTAGTCTGACGTTTTTTACATTGTTGAGCACCAGATTTTCTGTAGCTACTCGAATAGATTCTGAGTCCGTATCAACAGCAACAATCACTGCCGACGGATTTAACTTCGCCGCACCAATTGCCAGAATTCCGCTGCCGGTACCTACATCCAATACATCGTCAGGTACAGCGAAATGCTCCATCGCTTCCAGACAATAACGAGTGGTGGCATGCAGACCTGTGCCAAAAGCCATGCCTGGTTCGATGAGCAGCAAATGACGGTCGCTCAATTGTTCTTCAGTGAGCTCATCTTGCAACCAAGGTGGCGAAACAAGAAACATTGTACCGATGTTGAAGGGTTTAAATCCTTCCTTCCACTTCGCTAACCAATCTTCTTCAGCAATTGTTTGAATACGCAAAGTCTTCAGACATGGCGCAAGTCCATATTCTTCGAGCAATGCCTTAACATTGCCTATGTGTTGTTCGTTGGTTTTCTCTTCTTCGTAATTTGCCTTGAGCAAAACTCTGTTATTTTCCAACGGCAAAATTTCACAACCGGTCGAGCCATTGTTGATCATCAACCATGAAGCTAGGTCTTCTTGTTCGGCATCGACTTCGAATTCGAGCTGAAGCCATTTTCGTTTGTCTGTCATAAAACAACCACAACCCTTGACGACGCAGCCGGCGACGCCCTGTAACATTACATTGATAAGAAAATTTGCCGAAGGTCGGAGTCGAACCGACACGCCCTTTCAGGCGGATGATTTTGAGTCAACTGCGTCTGCCATTTCGCCACTTCGGCATCCAAAATGGGTCTAACATTCTACACTACCGAAGCCTGCCGCCAACAATGTCCTGACAACCGGCGATTAAGCTATGGTAATTAATGGTCGGCTTCAGGGCTGCGCTTCAAGCTAGAATTGCGCCATGCGTTGTCTCATTACTGGATACGGTGCCTTTGACAAGTTCGCGGTCAATCCAAGCGAACAGGTCGTTGCACGCCTGCCGAATGCGATAAAAGTCGCCAAAGAGTGGCTGGAGATTGAGCATCTCGTCTTGCCGTGTTCGGGAAAGAAGATGTGGCAGACATTAGATACTGCCGTTGACGCGCTTAAGCCTAAGAAAGAGCCGCTAATACTCATCATGACCGGACTGGCAGCCGAGAGAGACAGGCTTTGTCTGGAGCGGTTCGCTGTCAACATAAAGGACTACCGCATACCGGACAATGACGGCTACCAACCGCAGGACCTGCCCATTATTCAGAGTAGTCCAGCCGGGCTGAGTCCCGACCTGCCTTTGACGCGCCTTGAAAAACGTCTGGACGATAAGGGCTACGAAGTAGACATTTCCAATTATGCCGGCTCGTACTTGTGTAATGAGATTTATTACCGCGCACTTTCTACTTGGCAAAAGAAGTCCGGCTCAGCTGCCATTCTCTTCCTGCACGTTCCGCCGCCTAAGCTGTACATCAAGAAGCATCAGGCGAAATGGAATAAGGAAAAAACTCTCGATCATTTTACTCAGGCTGTGGTTGAAATAATTCAGTTTTCTCACAACTGGCTCAAGGGCTAAACCAGCTTTCCAAGACGATAAAATTGGTCTTTCGTATAGACGCGGCAAGCTTCCAAGCTGGAGAAAGATCCCATGTCCAAATTTATTCTCGCAATTGATCAAGGCACGACGAGCTGTCGAGCTATTGTCTTTGACAAATCTGGAAAGTCGATGGGCGTGGGGCAACGTGAATTCACGCAGCACTTCCCTCAGCCAGGCTGGGTTGAGCATAACGCTGAAGAAATTTGGGACACACAAAAAGCTTGCATCGCAGAAGCAATTAAAAAAGCTGGTGTAGCGCCGGATGAGATTGCCTGCGTTGGTATCACTAATCAGCGTGAAACCACAGTTGTGTGGGATCGCAAGACCAGCAAGCCAATTTTCCACGCAATTGTTTGGCAGTGCCGCCGCACGCAAGATGCTGCGGAAAAGTTGAAGGCGGAAGATAGTGAACTGTTCCGCAACAAGACAGGACTTGTACCGGATGCCTATTTTTCCGGGCTGAAAATTCGATGGATATTGGACAATGTCCCAGGCGCGGCACAACTCGCTGAAGCTGGACAACTGGCTTTTGGCACAATAGACACCTGGATCATCTGGAATTTGACTGGCGGACAAAGTCACTTCACAGAGCCAAGCAACGCATCACGCACGATGTTGTTCAACATCCAGACACTTGATTGGGATGACGAATTACTTGGCAAAATTGGCGTGCCACGTTCGATGATGCCGCAAGTGGTTGCGTCAAATGCTAACTTCGGCACGACGAGAAAAGATCTCGTTGGTTTTGAAGCGCCCATCTTGTCCAACTTGGGCGATCAACAAGCAGCACTCTTTGGACAGGGTTGCTTCAAGCCAGGCATGGCCAAGTGCACCTATGGTACTGGCAGTTTCTTGCTTGCCAACATTGGTAATGATTTCAAACTGGTGCAAGGCTTGCTTACAACAGTCGCCTGGAAGCTTGATGG
>SBAT01000452.1 GCA_005240105.1 Chloroflexota bacterium | reverse complement strand
GTTTCTTGAGACACATAGCCAAATTATTGCGCACGGCTACATTTGCTGGTTGTCTGCCGGCGGCTATTGTTAAATAGTTGATTGCTTCGTCAAGATTGCCTTTGCGGTAGGCGTCATTTCCTCTAGTTATCAATTCATGAATGGAACTGAATGCCGGTACCATGGAAGGCACATCCGGTTTTGCTAATTTGTATTGTGTGGTTTGAGCAAGGCCGTCAACGGTTGTAAAAACTGCCAGTCCAATTGCCAGGCAGAGGACTGCGTTAACTGTTCTGTTACTTGAGGATTGCATAACCAGACTGCCCCACGTATATTAGCGCCAGATATTCAGGACCCATCTTACAATGACTCCGATAAAACTTAGCTTTCCGCGGCTGATAATTGCATTTAATCTCATCCTTCCCATAACCTTTTTTGCCGTAGCCACTCCTGTTGGCGGTGCCAGGCACGACCAAAGACCTGATGCTCTCAAATTGGACCGGGCACAGATGATGGTTTTTGGTTTGAATAGAGGACCGGATTCGGCCGGTTTCTACCTGCTTAAGTCACTGAAGGAAAGCCAGTCCATGGTCAGGGTTTTGGACAAAGCTACCCGTCAGGTCGAGCAAGCTGATGCATTTTATGCCAAAAGTCGTGGACATGCTGACGACAGGTTTCTATCCAGCACGCAGCAACAATTGGCCAAGGCTCAAAAAACTGCTGAACAGCTGAACAATGAGCTGTCGGCTGCCTACGATGATCTCAAGGCCTCCATTCGTCAGACTCTGGTCCGCGACAATTAGTTTTGCCTCCGTCCAACCAGCTTATAGGTGACCCGGGCGCGCGGCTCGGGCATACCTTGCTTGACGATGGAGACTCTTTCCAATCCGTTGAATTGGACATTGCCGGATACCAATTGCATAACCACGGCTTCCTGGGCCATTGTGTTGCCGATGGGATGCTGATAACGAATAAAAGCAGTTTGCCCTTCAACTTTGTCCACAATTAGTGGCATATTAGCGCCGGTGTTAGAGCTCAGAGAATAGCCGCTATTGGCATTGCCTCTAATTTGCCAGGTATTGTTGGTCGATTGGGCAAAGGCTCGCTGGGCGCCTGCGGCAAATTCGGGCTGGGCTTCTACTTTGGTCCGCTGCCCGGAGACTACCCAAACACCTAAAAAGTCGTTTGGCAAAACAACCTGACGGGCTGTGCCACGCATCGGTTGCGAGCCGGCGTCGGTTTCACCTTGCAAGGGAGCCGTGTGCCGGTTTAATGATGTGCCGCCCTGCATGGTTGGATTGACCATTTGCGGGGCTGGATACGCTTGCTGTTGTTGGACGTAGCCCTGTTCTTGTACTTCGAGTTTAAATGGATCTGCCAAGCCTGGCAGGCAGGTGCTCGAGACTAATGAGGTCAACACGAAAAACGCGGCCACGGAATTGCGCATGTTTTATCTCCTATACCTACTAACGATTGTACAGGTAGATATGGAGATGTGCTCAAGTCTTTCTAACGGACGTTTAGCACCTGGTTCGGCGCCGGCATTGGTACTTTTGTTGGCTGGCTAACAACACTTGTCTTGGCGGTCTGTGACTCATTTGGTCCAGCTTGGCTAGGACGCTTTGCCGCGGATGCAGTTGGAGTGCCGACGTAGCCTTCTACCGAAACGGTGCTGGCACGACGAATGGTGGCACTTGCTTTTGTATCGCTGCCGCTTGCAGTTGTCTGTGTGCTTGGAGTAGCCGTTTCAACAGCTGTTGGTTTCGGTTCTTCTGGTTGTACCTCTTCAGAAAAACCAATTTGTTGCAGGCGCTTGTATGCTTGTTGCCCTGTAGCTGAGCGTGGCTCATTGGCGACAATATCCACTAGAGGAGCCAGGGCTTCAGGATAGCGATTCTGGCGGATCAAAAGTTCTGCTTTCAAAAGTTGTGCCTGGTTTTTTAATTGCGAAAACTTCTGTGCTTGTTTTTTTTCAAGTTCAGATTGCTGTTTTGTTGCATCGTGTTTAGAGAAAACGGCAGAGAGTTTGTAATGCGCATTGGCCATGTCCGTTAGCCACTCACAAAGTTGGTAGACACTTTCTTGCAATTCTTTGGATGGGCGTGCCGTGGAAATTGCCTGCTTCAATGTCTCTATTCGGGTTTGAGCATCGAGGTGATTTAGTGGCAGCTGTTGATAGGCGGACGTGGTCTGTCCTGTTGGTGCGGGCATATTCCCGGGTATCGGAGCAGTCGGTTTTGCTGCTGGCAATGCCTGTTGTTGGGATGTCTGCATGTTGTCGCCGGCTGCGCCGGGCAACGGAACTTGCCCCTGGGCTTGCGAAATTGACGCCGCTCCAACGGTAATCAGGAGGAGGTTACGCAAATTTGGTGAACAAGTTTTCATGCCTATACCCACAATATATCGAGTTTGGTATCTAAGAGGCTGATTGTAGCAAATAAAGTAATTCACCGGATCTCAAGTCTCTCAGGTGTTAGGATTTAGCGCATGGTCAAGCGCCTATTTGCTACCAAAAACACTCAAGCGCTCATCGATGAGGCTTACCATCCCGATCGGCTAATGAAAAAAAGCCTGTCGGTCTTTGATCTTGTTGCTTTTGGAGTCGGGGCAACAATAGGTTCTGGAATTTTTGCCCTGACGGGAACTGCCGCTGCCGGCAATGTTGCTTCATCGCATGACTGGCTTTCCACACCCATAATGAATTTTATGTTGGGTTCTGATCTGGGACGCGCAGCAGCTGGTCCGGCTATTGTCGTTTCGTTTATTTTGGCAGCCATTGCCTGCGGTTTTGCCGCATTGTGTTATGCCGAGCTGGCCTCAATGATCCCTGTTTCCGGTTCTGCCTATACTTTCGCTTATGCCGCCCTGGGACAAGTGGTGGCATGGATAATCGGCTGGGATCTAATTTTGGAATATGCGGTTGGAAACATCGCCGTTGCTGTTTCTTGGTCTGACTATTTTCTTCATTTTATTAATGCTTTTTCCGGTCTGAAGCTACCGCTTTGGTTGACTACTGATACCACAACGGCAATGACACGTCTTTCTCAGATGGCGCATGGCAGTCCGCAGGAAGCGTTGTATTCAAGTCTGGATTTGCCCAATTTATTTGGTCAACCTTTTGCCATTAATGTTCCTGCCTTTGCCATTGTTACTTTTATCACCTGGCTTTTGGTTGTAGGCATAAAGGAAAGCGCCTGGGTAAATACGCTTGCCGTAATTATCAAAGTGGGCGTGGTGTTATTTTTTGTTGGGTATGGTGCCGGATTTGTTAAACCGGTCAACTGGGTGCCCTTTGCTCCAGGAGGCTGGGCCGGTATCATGGGCGGAGCGGCCATTGTATTTTTTAGCTTTATTGGTTTTGATGCAGTAAGTTCTACTGCGGAAGAAACCAAAAACCCGCAACGTGACATGCCTATCGGCATGCTGGGCAGTCTTTTGATTTGCACTGTCTTGTATGCGGCCGTCTCGCTTGTGCTTACAGGTATAATGCCCTATCAGAAATTTGCTAATGATGCCGCTCCTGTAGCCACAGCTCTGTCACAAACAGGCCAACCCTGGGCGGAGTTGGTTGTTGCTCTTGGTGCATTGGCTGGAATGACATCGGTACTTTTAGTTTTTCAGCTTGGACAACCAAGAATTTTTATGGCCATGGCTCGTGACCGACTTCTGCCGGCAATCTTTGGTAAATTGCATCCACGTTTTCGCACTCCCTTTTTACCGACAATAATGACTGGGGTGTTTGTCGGTGTCACAGCTCTCTTCATGGATATTGGGCAGGCTGCAGAGTTGACCAATATTGGTACTTTGGCCGCCTTTATTATTGTCTGTGGCGGCGTACTTGTTCTGAGAAAGAAGGATCCGGAGCGATTAAGACCATTTGCTTGTCCGCTTGTTCCTTGGGTGCCTATCGCCGGAATTGTATTTTGTTTTGTGCTAATGCTGAGTTTGCCGATTATTACCTGGTTGCGGTTTGTCGGTTGGTTGGCCGTCGGCATGGCAATTTATTTTGGCTATGGTTACCGTCAACATCATCATGAAAC
>SBAT01000260.1 GCA_005240105.1 Chloroflexota bacterium | reverse complement strand
TTGTGCCGGTTATGCTTTTTGTCGGATTCTTTTTCTGGGCCTCAAGCGGACAAACAGCAATTGGGGTCGGTTTACTCATTGCTTCCCTAATTGTGCTTTCAATGTCTTATATTATGCCGGCTAAAACAAGGTCAGGCGTGAAGGCAACTGCTGAAAGTCTTGCTTTCAAACGATTTATTGCTTTGGCTGAAAAGGAACGCATTGCCTTATTAGCTAAGGAAGATCCAACCATATTTGGACGTTTGCTTCCTTTTGCCATGGTATTAGGAGTTGCCGATCAATGGGCTGATAAATTTCGCGACTTAATCGTTGAACCTCCGGACTGGTACCAATACGGACCAGGTTATGCTCCAGGAAGGGTGTTCAATACGGCTTATTTCGTTGACAGTCTTGGTCAAACCATGAATGTTGCCGGACAAACATTTGTCTCGCGACCGTCGTCCCAAGCGGGCTCCGGTGGTTCTGGGTTTAGTTCCGGGGGTGGATTTAGTGGTGGAGGTTTTGGTGGCGGCGGCGGCGGTTCGTGGTAGGTATAACTTGTACTAGTGCAGCTAGCGCGTCAGATAATATATGAGTGACCTGGTGACTGGAGCCAAATTACGACGTAGCCGACTTAATTGCTTGGCTATTGTTGCCTTGCTTTTATTGCCACTTTTGATGTTTACCCCGTGCCTTGCGCAACCTGCCGAGGATACAGAAGAAGCCCAAGACAAATCAGTTGTTCAACCGGCTGAAGCTCCGGCTGAGCAGGCTGAACAACAGTCTGAGAATCAGCCAGACAAACAAAAAGACGAATCAAAACTAAAGCCCGCCTCCGATAAAGGTCATGAGGATAAGCACAAGACCTCTCAAATGTATGGGACGGAGAAAATCCAGTATTTTGAGACGACCCTGCGTTTGAGGAAGGACTGTTCGTTGGAAATCAACGAAAGAATTGTTGTGGATTTTGGTCACGTATCGAGAAGTGGCATCTATCGGATGATCCCCACGCGCTATAACTCATACGGCAATACATTCACGATGGATGTTGATATTCAGTCAGTAAGCGATCAATTTGGCGATTCATACCCGTATGATTTGAGTTCTCAAGGAAAAGATCTAATCATCCGCATAGGTGATCGCGACCGTATGGTTAGAGGTGTTCATACGTATAGGATTCAGTACACTGTGCGGCGCGCTGTGAATTTCTTCGGCAAAAAGCCACAACTTTACTGGAATTTGACCGGTAACGAATGGCCATTTCCAGTCGATAGGGTAAAAGCTTCTTTTTACCCGCCGCCAGGCACGACGACGGACGGCATAACGGCTACTTGTAAAAAGGGATCCGGCACGACCATTGAGCAATTAGCTATCAACGTGTTACCGAATGGCATTATTATCACAAGTGAAAATTTAGAACCGGCCGAAGGTCTTGTTCTGGATGCTTACCTACCTCCGGGATTGGTTTCGGCACCCTCGCCCATGCACCAAATTGTCTGGTGGCTCAAGTCATGGGTTTTAGCTTTTGTTATTCCAATTGTAACTTTTGCCTTGCTTCTGTGGCAGTGGTATCTAACGGGTGGTCGCTTAGAACAGTCAAAGACTATTGTTCCCCAGCGTACTCCACCTAAGGATTTAACACCGTCTGAGGTCGGTACTCTCGTGCACGGACATTTTGAATTGAAAGACGTGGTATCAATGCTTTTTGATCTTGCCTGCCGTGGGCACTTTAAGATTCGCGAAGCGAAAAAGGAAGATTATCAATTCCTGTCCAGTCGAGACTATGAATTCATCAAGCTGCCCAATGCTCAGAAGGAATCCAATCTAACAGTGCATGAACAGCAGTTTATGCAAAGGCTCTTTTATCCGAATTTAGATAGTGTCCGTTTGTCTGATTTGAGAGGTTCATTTTCCTCATCGCTGCCGGATATCGGAAATGGGATTTACCAGTCCCTGATAAAACGGAAGTACTTCAAAGGCAGCCCGCAGACGGTGCGTATCTCATACATGCTGGTGTCTTTGTTGCTCAGTCTTCTAGGTGTGTTTTTCTTACTGAAGGACCCGCCAGTTGGTGTTGGCTTGCTTATTTCAACCGTGGTTGTTTTGCTTATGGCACCATTTATGTCAGCCAAGACCGTAAGCGGTACGGACGTGCTTCGAGATTGTTTGGGATTCCAACGTTTTGTGGAAATGGCCGAAAAAGATAGGGTGGCAAAATTAGCGCTGGATGATGCAAATATATTCAGCAAGCTTTTGCCGTACGCCATGGTTTTGGATGCCGAGCAATCCTGGGCGGAAAACTTCAGGGACTTAATTTCCAAGCCTCCGGATTGGTATGAGCCTTGGGACTATGTGCGCGGCTATAAGTACTCGACCAGTGAATTGGTCGACAGCATTGGACAGGCAATTTACCTGGTATCCAATACTTTGGGCTCAAAACGGGTGAATGAAGCCTCGAAATCATCTACAATATCAGGCTAATTGGTCACTTAGCCTGAAGGTTTTAGATGTTGACATCAAGTGAAGTCACTTACAGATTAGCTGGCAGTATTCGACATATGGGATTGCCCATTACCGGTGTGGTGGTCAAACTACTTAGTGTTGACCCGGGCAAGTCCGTCTATGAAGGCGAGCTTGTTGATGAATTTAAAACCGGGGGCAGCGGCGATTTCAATTTTTCGGTCACGGCAGGTAATTACGGGCTTATAGTTGTGCCAGATTCAAACACTTGCTTTGTGCCAAGAATGTTTGAAGGTGTCAATGTTAGCGCGAACACCATGCTCAATATTGCGCTCGTCACCGGTGTTATTTTGAAGGGCAAGGTATCGCTTCCTGCCGCTGTGAATTTTGCAGATGTTCAAGTTATTGCCTTAGGCATTGATCCGACTGAAGGGCGTCAGTCAGCCTCAGTGGACAAGAATGGCCGTTACAACATGGTTTTGCCCAAGGGTCGTTATTATGTGGCTGTTGCTGCTGCTATAGGCGAATCGCGTGCGGCACTCAAGTCCCATTCCATGCTTACCACTCATGTTGATACGGCTGATTTAAGTCATGACTTCAACTTGGTAATTGATCTCAGTAATTTGTCACATTTCAAAGGACGATTGCAAGATGGTCAGGGTAGTCCTGTGGCAATGGCCGTTGTTGTGGCCAGACCATCAGTAAATCAAGCAAATCATTTGATCCAGCAATTTGAAGTGATGGCAAAATGTGTTTCCAACCAGGCAGGTGAATTCGAACTGCATCTAGATCCGGCTGAGTACGATTTTGCCATTGAGCCACCGGAGTTCGCTCCTCTTGCTGAGACGAAGGAAGAGGCAGTTTACGTAGCTTCTGGAAGTACCAAGACTTTTGTATTGAACAAAGGCTATCGCTTGAGTGGCAAAGTAGAATTTGAAGGCAATCCGGTTGTTGATTGTCCTGTGGAAGTGACAAGCAGTGAAAAACGGTCGGTATCGACCGTTTTTACGGACAGCCTTGGTTACTTTAGGTTGAGTGTGTCTTCAGGTATCTATGAAATGTCTATCTTGCCTCAAGATAGAGGTCCGGGTAAATTGCCGGCGCCTGCCAGCAAGACTGTTATCGTGGAAGCAGATCAGGAAGCGGTATTCCAGCTAAAAGCTGGGGTTTCCGTGCAGGGGTATGTAAAGGACAACCAGGGCGAGCCGCGACCGGATGTGAAAATTTCCATGACGCCTGAAAGTGGTAGCAGCAGGCAACCCGTTCTTGGAACAACCGCTAGCGATGGCAGTTACTGT
>SBAT01000312.1 GCA_005240105.1 Chloroflexota bacterium | reverse complement strand
GTTCAGTGCGTATGGATTTTGCGGAGGCATTGGAGCGAATTACAGAGTCCGGCTAGACCATTTGGCCTAATAAGCTAGGCAAGGAGATTTACGATGCAAGTGCTTTTACTTGGCGGGTTGGCAGATGGCCGGCGACTGGAGTTTGCAGGCAAGACACCGTGTTTGCCGCCACAGATTACGGTAGAGGACGTACAGTATTTCCGACGGATGGTATATGGGTACACGGGTGAGGCTGTCGTGTGCTGTGTGGAAGGGATAGATTCGTTGAAACGGCTAATTGAGCGGTATCCCTGTAAAGATTTGGCAACTAAAGTTTACCCACCCTGTGATCAGGTAACCGCCTAATTTTGCTAGGCCAGGCCAAGGATATTGCAATGGCATTGGAAGTCCAACCATCAGGAATACCAGATGAACTCAAAGCAATCAAAGCGTGGCTGTGCTGGACGGAGACGGAGAGCGGTAAGAAAGAGGCTAGGGACTTGCAAGGTCGGCTCGTTAGGTGGCGAAGCGAGCCAGATAGCCTGCTTACGTTTGAAGCAGCTTACCGTAACTATGCAGATAAAAAGAATGGGTACGATGGAATTGGTTTTGTGTTGCAGGGAAAATATGGCATCTTCGGAATCGACATAGACGACAAGCACGATTTCAGTCTGATAAAGGACGCCACGTACACGGAAGTATCGCCAAGTGGTAAAGGGCTAAGAGCGTTTGGGTTACTAGAGGGCGTTGATGTTAGCAGGCACCCGAAGGATGTGGGCCTGTTCACAGATAAACGGTGGTTATCGGTTACGGGGTGCTCGACTGGTATTGTATCGCATCTAGCTGATTGTAGTGATACGTTATCGCACCTGCTGCGAACTTTAGGCACCAAAGGAAATGGTAAAGTCGTCGATTCGACCAGTCAGGTTGCAGCATTTGACCCAATTAAGTTAAGCGAGTTGATGAGGAATAACCCGCGTTTTGGTAAGATGTGGCGATTCGAGTTGATGGGTGAGTATGATAGTTTGTCGGAGTTAGATGGTGCATTAGTATGGCACGTGGTTAAGGCAGGTTGGCCCAAGAATGAGGCAGTTGGGCTATTACTAGAGTTTCGGCGACGAGCGCAGCTAGAGGGATATGATACAAAGGATAAGGAAGTTCGATTAGACTACGCTATACAGACGGTGGAAAAGGTTAGTGAGAAGTTAAAGTCGCAGGTCGAGGATATTCCATATTTGACGCTGGAGCAAGCGTTAGATATTCCGCCGACAGAATGGTTAGTTGATGGAATTATACCAGAAGCGTCGTTGGGGTTGTTGTGGGGAAAGTGGTCAACAGGTAAGACGTTTATCATGTTGGATATTGCACTGCGAATGATATGTGGTATGCCGTGGTTTGGTGATCGCAACATTGTGCCGGGCGATGTATTGTATGTACTAAGTGAGGGTGAGGGAAGTTTAGGTGATAGATTACGGGCATGGTTTCGACGGCATAAGACGGCTCGGACAAAGCACAACATTGCGATATGGACACATGCTCCGCAGTTGGCTAGTGCAAGTGATGTACGGGACTTTCCGTTATTTATCAAGAGAAGAATTCCGAAGTGTAAGTTAGTGGTTATTGATACGTTATCAAGATCGTTAGTAGGTCAAGATGAGAATTCGTCTATGGTTATGAGTCGAGTAGTCGATTCGTTGACGGATGTTGTAAAATCTACTGGAGTATCGCTAGTGCTTGTGCATCACGGCACAAAACCGGGCGCTGAAATAGCGTCAACTGCTCGTGGAAGTAGTGCGTTATTGGGGGCGGTGGATTACAGTATTGAGAGTAGACAAGTTTACCCGGCAGGCGCGATAAGGCGACCAGTTGCGTTGAAAGGCATCTTTGAATTGTTTCCAGATAAGCCGCCAAAAGGTGGAACTGCTTTCGAGCCATTTCCAGTATTCTTGCGAAGATCGGGTATGGGTGTAGTGATCGACACGAATCCGGTGTTGACTGATTGGTTGAAACATAGACGAAAGATGGTGCATGGAATATCGGCAGACCAATTTGTTATGTTACTTGAGTATCATAAGATGGGTAAGAGTCCGGCGACTATTGAGAAGTTTATGCAGAAGGCGGGACACGGAATGGGGCGTGTGTTGATTGAGCAGTTGTTGGCAGAAATGTTCCCAGGAACACCAGTGGGGACGACCTAGCAAGCTAGGCTTTAGCAACTACATTTTTGGAGAGCTTACAATGGCTACGAAACTGTCGGAGAGAGTAGCAACGAGAAAGCAAGCAAAGGAAGCGTTCGGAATTTTGCAAGACCTGGCAAAGGAGCAAGGCGCCTTAGATGAAGTGTTCTGGCAAGAACTTCAAGAACTTTTGGCGACTAAAGTTGCCCAGCCTGTTGTAGTGGCCAAGAGTCCAATCGTGCCAATGGACGATGAAGAAGCTCGCAAGTTTGAGAAGACCAAAGTACCATTTGCGTGGTGTGATGGCAAATCTGTAGGCGAAACTGATTTCGCTGTTCTGGATAGGATTTGTGGGTACACGTTTGTGGACGATCTGCGAAGGTACATGGCAAATGCATCGGTGCAGCGATTTGCGGTGTCTGGTTAGGGTTGGACTTGTTTTCTTTGGCCACCAAAGGAGTACGTGGATGACTACGCGACAAGGTGAAATTTTGGCGTACATCAAAGAGTTTGCCGGATCACAGGGGGTGTCTCCGACGGTACGTGATATAATGGCTAGGTTTGGGTTCAAGAGTCCTAATGGTGTGATGTGCCATCTGCACGCACTTGAGAGGAAGGGCAAAGTTAGGCGAATACATGGCATTGCTAGGGGTTTGCTCGTGGTGGACGAAACTGAGAAAGAGGTAATAGCGGTGTTGCGGGAAGTGTCGCAGTGTCGGTTGCGTGTTGATTTGCTGAGGCGTGTTGAGGCGTTGCTGAAAACTTTAGTGGCTAACGCTGGTTTAGGTAATGGTC
>SBAT01000085.1 GCA_005240105.1 Chloroflexota bacterium | reverse complement strand
TTACCACATTGGGTTTGCTCTCCGGCTGTGGTTCAGAATTACGCCAGGCTAAAAGGCTGTTCATAAACCCACGACGCTTTTGTTTGGTCGGTTGCACATCCAAATTTGTTTGTTGACGGGCAATTCTTTCGTTCAACTTAGTCGCTTGCTCGCGAATTACTTGATCAACTGCATTCTGTCGAGCAACTACTGGATCTACTTCTCGTTTTTGTTCTGGTTCACGCTTGAAGAAAGACATAAGTCCGCCTGACTTTTGCTCTGAAGCGCGCTTCGCTTCCGCCCGAGTTTCGGCAAGTATGCGCTCGACGGCATCATCTGTATAAGATGATGTAGCATCGGCAATCATCTTGCCGGCCTCGTCATGACTGTGACGAGTAACAACCGTGCGCCTGGGAGCCAGATCTGCAGCAGCTATCCCTCTGAGAATTTCACTTGAGGGCGGTGGTTCAAGGGTGGCCTCGACTACAGGCACCGGCAATGCGCCGTGTGGCATTTGCATAACCGGAATGCTGGAGAGAAGCTTTTCGGTATCGTCGTGCTGAACATTGTTATCAACACGCACTACCTTATAAGGAAGGGCCCTGGGCGGTGCCAGTCCAAGCATCTGGGACAATTCACCCAGAGCCTCGTCCAAATGTCCTTGCTGAACGCGAACCGCAGCCAGCAATATGCGGGCTTGCCAGTTGTGCTTCACATCTGAATCAGCGTCGATTGCTTGCTGCAACGCAGATTCAGCTAATTTGAAAAAGCCCCGGTTCTGGAAAATGACTGCCTGCTCGTAAAACGCTTTGATATCTTTCGGGTTGTCTTGAGTGGCTTTGAGGAATTCCACCAAAGCCGCATCGACTGCGTCATGTTCTTTTAAGTACATTCCCAATTCGTAATGCGAACGGGGGAATCTGCTTTTGGCAAGATTCTGCAATTTTTCTCTGCCGGCTGCCGGCACCAAGCTTGGTACCACTAACTGAGAGTGCATGGCCAAATTGGCCGGAGGAATTGGTAACGTCGACTTTCGCGGTTGAGCGCAAACAGGCAAAACGACGGTCAAGGCCAGTATCACTGGTATTGCCCTTCTTTTCATTTTGTCCTTTCTGCCGGTGCGGTGACCGGATGAATTAGCAGATTGTCGTATATTAGATAGAACTTAGCGATATATTACCTTAGTTTTTGATAAAGCAACGCTCTAAATTCCTAAAGAATGTTTTCCAGGCCGGTTCTTTGATCGTTTTTAGTGCTCGCACCAGCACAGTTCTAATTCCTGCACGGTGTCCGCCAAGCACATCCGTCAACGGCCGATCACCAATTACGACCACTTCCTCAGCAGGTAATTTCAAGATCTCAAGAGATTTCTGAAAGCCCCACCGGCGCGGCTTTGCAGCTCTTGGAATAGCCGGCATTTCAAAGAGTTTTTCAGCAGCTTTTACGTAGTCTTCTTTCTTGTTATTACTCAAAATGACGACCTTAAAATTCACCCGAACTCGCTTGAGCCAGGCTTCAACTTCCTGCGAAATTTCCGCAGACTTAGGTGCCAACAACGTACTATCGAGATCGAAGATGATGCCACGCACACCAGAAGCAAGTAAATGATCCAAATCGATATCCGTTATATCTCCATCGATAATATAAGTTGGTTTAAGTAATACCATTTTCACCCATCTAGCAAGTATGATTTTGGCAGCGAGCCAATGCGCGCTACAGCTACCAGCATATTAATAGTACAAATTTATGTCTACTCTTGTAGCAATCCACTTATTGCATAGATTATTGCTTAGAGCCTTTGGTTAAAATGGCCACCTGTGTTTAGCTTCACCAAACAAACTCGACAAAAAGACCGGGGGCAAAGCGCCAGAGACCAGGGCGCCCATCTGACCCACGTTGCCATAATAATGGATGGCAACCGTCGCTGGGCTGACAATCGCGGTCTGCCGCGCTTAAGCGGACACCAGGAAGGCGTCAAAACCCTGAAAAACCTGGTCAAGCATGTAGCCGCCGCCGGACTGAAGTATTTAACCGTCTACGCTTTCTCTTCCGAAAACTGGAACCGCAGCAACGAAGAAGTCGATTACTTGATGCGCTTGTTTGGCAAAGTCGTAACCGACGAACTCGACGAGCTTGCGCAAAACAACGTCAGGCTTCGCTTCATCGGAGATATCGCCGGAATGCCGGCGGATTTACAGAATTACTTCGCCACTGCCATTGAGAAAACCAAAGACAATAAGGGACTATCGTTGCAAGTCGCGCTTAATTACGGATCGAGGTTGGAACTAGCACAGGCGATGCAGGCAATAGCCGCCGACTTGCAAGCAGGGAAAGTCGCCATTTCAGATATTGATGAGCAGTTGATTGCTTCCAAGTTGTATACACGTGAACTTCCGGACCCGGATTTGATAATTAGAACCGGCGGCGAAATGCGCTTGTCCAATTACTTATTGTGGCAAGCCGCGTATTCAGAATTGTACGTGACACCACTCTTGTGGCCGGATTTCACGCCGGAAGAGTACGACAAGGCAGTTACGGAATTCGCAGTCCGCGAGAGACGCTGGGGATTGTAGGAGCGCATTGCCTGCGCCCGTCTTTGTCATTCTGACAATCTTTTGTTTTGTCATTTCGACCGAAGCACCCGCAGGGTGCGTAGTGGAGAAATCTTCCCTAGAGATTCACTGTTCGTAATTGCAAAGACGAACAGGTTTCCCTACGGAAGATCTCTCCACTCCCTTCGGTCGGTCGAGATGACAAAAGAAGGAATCTACTGATACTGCCCGCCGGGAGCTTGTCCGTAGCCGCCGCTATAGGGTGACATGGGTTGCATCGGTTGCATGGGCTGCATCGGCATCATGGAAGGTGGTGCACCTGCCGCTACCTGCAAATTCGATTGCAAGACAATAGGCAAGTTGGTCCCTGCCGGGATTTGCACTTCGTTGCCTTTGCGATATCCGGCATCAAGCAATCCAACGCCACCACCCATTGCTGAGCCAAACACGGCGCCCATACCAGTCGCCATGCCCATACGTCCGCCGGACATGCCACCAACAATAGCTCCCAAGCCTGTGCCCAATGCGGCCCCGCCACCGGCACCAACTCCAGTCGCAAGTAAACTGTGTCCAACACGTCCCATGCCGGTGCCACCACTTAGACGCAATTGATCTGTATTGATCTTCGCCGTCATCGGGAAGCTACGACCATCAGGCGTCTGCACTTGATTGAAAGTCAACTCAACGCTGCCATTAGCACCAAACTTAAAGTGCTTGGCGGAGACAACATTTGTCACTTGCCCAATAACTGTTGAGCCTGCTGGAATCACCAATTCAGATCCCGAATAAATTGGCTGTGAAATAGTTGCTTGTACTTGCTCACCAACTTGAGTGGTTTCCGAATTGATTGAATTCCTCAACGTCGCTGAAAATTGTGTACCGGCTGCCACTGTCGCTACATAACCCTGGTAGAAGTTGGGACGCTGTGAATATTGTGGTGGCATTTGGTTGTACTGCGGCTGCATTTGCGGTTGTTGCTGTTGCATCTGCGGATAGCCGCCACCATAGGCTGCACCTTGCTGTGGGTAACTTGGTTGTTGTTGCTGCACTGGTTGATCAAAAGATTGACCATACGGTGACTGCATGTAAGCCGGCTGCTCAGTCTGCGCATAACCTTGTTGCATTGATTGTTGCCCTTGGGGCTGCCCCTGCGGCATCAGAGGAGGCTGTCCATAGCCCTGCTGCGGCTGTCCGTAATCTTGCTGAGCCATCATCTGGCAATTACCAGGCTGTTGAGCAGCAAACATCATTGCCACCATCAACGACAAATTAGGTAGGCGCAAGAATTGACGCATCTTTTTCCCCTTATAAAGCACGGCAGCACAAAGGCACGCCAAAACCACTCTACGATTACATAGTAACCCGAAAGTGCCTAAAACGCTGATGGGTTGCCGAAAATAAGCAATTGCTAAGTTTTCAAGGTCATGAAAAAACCTGAGTCATTGCGACGCCCTGCTGCTCAACGCTGCTAATCAATCCTTCTAGGTTGATTTTTTGACCTTTGGCGGTCAATACAACCAGGATGTGCCCAGGTACTAAATAGAAGTGCAAAATGCCTTGATCTGTCAGTAGCGTCATCTGCAAAAGATTGCCACGATTCATCCTCTGAATGGAAATATCATTGTTGGAAAAGAGCGTCGCGCACAATGAGCCAAGTGTCGAGACGTCCATTTCTGGCGGCAACGATGAGGAGATAACCGCGCCATCATTGTTGATGAGCACGCCACCCAAAATGCCATGCTTGCCATTGAGACTATCTAACAGCTCCTTAGCTTTGGCTTCGTGTGTCATTGGAATATCCTCAATTACTTAACTTTAACAGGGGCTTTAATCGTATGCGACGGACGGACGCCCGATGGCGGGGCCTTGTCAAGGACTGGCGGTTTCTTTCCGTCGACGACATCGGCTGGGATTGGGGTTGTTTCTGGTTTGCCGGGGGCGACCTTAATTCCGGGCTTACCAGAATAGACGTGGTCGTCCTTGCCCTTAGTCTCGGATGGTTTTACATCGGAGCGCTTAGCTGCCTCTTCCTTAGCATTTTTCTCTTTGTCCTTGGCAACATCCGAGGAAGGTGGAGTACCGTCAGCAGCTGCTTTTCTTTCCTTGTCCTTATCTTCGTCTGGTTTTGCGTTTAGCTTCTTGACTTTAAAAACTTCTACCCACGGATCGTCAAGAGCAGCACTAAAGACTTTGCCGACGAGTTCTAGCTGATCGCCTTCTTTAAGAGTGGCGAGCAATGTATTGTCCGGATCTTTTTCTTTTGGAATAGCCATTGCCAGTTTCAATTCGGAAAGCGGCACATGCGTGTCCTTGCGGAAAATTAGAAATGAGAGATATGACTTCGATGCCTTCATCGCCGGCTTGTAATCGAGTGCCAAACTGCTGAAGCTGGAGAAGTCGCCCTGGAATTTGACGTTCTTATTTAGAAACTCATGCGGCTTGTTGACCAAGTCATCAGACGTCACATCTATAACGTTTTCGAGAACCGGCTCAACTTTCGGCTCCGTCTTGACAGCGGTCGTTGGTGTTGTCTCTCCAGGCTTCTTGGCTGGAACTGCCGGTGATTTCGGAGCGGCAGGCTTTCTGTCCGGAGTTGCTTTTGCCGGCGCCTTCGCTGGCGCAGCGCTAACATTTGCTGTGCCAAACTGGCTAGCAGCAATCATCAAAGTTAGTGACAGCCCGATTCCCAACTTGTTTGTCAGCATAAAATTCCAATCTTTCGTAGAGCAATTCTAAAAACTATTTTCATTGGCTCTCATATTACCAGAAGCTTATGCAACTTGGCGCTTAGAAAGCGATATTATTCCTCTTCTGACCATGAGGCAGCCTCCGTGACCAGCTCTGAGCTATCGCCGATGATGCGCCAGTATTGGGACATCAAATCTCAATATCCAGATGCGCTTTTATTTTTTCGGCTTGGTGATTTTTACGAACTCTTTGAAGCGGATGCACTTGTTGCTGCGCGCGAGTTGGATATAACGCTTACAGGGCGACCGGAACCAAGTTC
>SBAT01000149.1 GCA_005240105.1 Chloroflexota bacterium | reverse complement strand
GTTTGGCGAGATACATGCAGCCGAGTATGCAAAGTTGTCCACCGACAAACAGAAGGTATTGGACGAAGTGGCTGTTAATCTAAAAAGTCAAATGGAGCAACCAGCCGGCCGAAGTGGTGTCAAATTGCAACCAGTGGGAACCGACCTTTATGTACGTTATTACGGGCATCATGGTAAATCAGGCACTGCCAACGGTGCCCGCCCGCAAGGTATAAGCAACCGCCTGGAATTGCGGGGAGAAAGAGCCTCTGGCAAGTTTTTAAATGATGAAGAAAACAACGGCTCAGGCAATTCTCGAATTATTAAGATGGTCCGCGGCAAAGTTTTGCATTAATTTTGCATTGACACCGCTTTGCAGAAACAGCTATGATTTTTTTAGTCTCGGTCTAGGGCAATGCCATAAAAGTTTTGTCCTACAAATATCGAGAAAACGGGGTTCCAACTCGAGACGATGACGTATACCTATGAACCTTGATTCACTGGATACCAAAGGAGTAGGAAACGGTTAAGCGTTAAGGCGGTCCCCCACCTGGGAAATCCTGGGTCAAAACTCGACAGCTGGTCCTCGGCTGAGACCATATTTCAAAAATGGAACCAAGTAATATTGGCTTTGTGAACCAAGAAGCGAAACAAAGGTTGCGACTGAGCAATCTGCAGTGGAGCGTTGAAGGGTTGCGAGCAGCAGGTGAAGGCGAGGCTCCGCGAGCCGGAACATACATATGACACAATTAGAAGCAACGACCTTTTTGATTGACGCTGAGGCAAGCCTGTCCCTTGGGCGTGAGCTTGGCAAGGCGATTGAACAAAGAGCGGTGATTGCTTTGTTGGGCGATCTGGGCGCCGGCAAGACCACTTTGGTACAAGGTCTTGGCCAAGGACTAGGCATTGCCGAAACAATCAACAGTCCGACGTTTACTATGCTCAACGAATACCATTCAGGCAGATTACCGCTCTACCATTTAGATCTTTATCGATTCTCTGATGATCCCGAATCAACTTTTGGACAAACCGGACTGGAATTGTTTCTGGCTGAACTCAATGAAATTCAACAAGGCAAGGGCATCGTTGTCTTGGAGTGGGCCAACTATCTAAAGCAGTATCTACCGGAGGACCACCTGGTCGTTAAGCTAAATTACACGGAAGATCGGCTTGGTCGAATTGCCATACTCTTCGCTACCGGTGAGCAGTCGGAGAAAATTCTAGAAAAATTACCCAGCAAAGTTATTTCTTCTTAAGAATTGCTATAGTTTATACCGGGTAATAATCTATATAGGTAGGGTGCAATTAGCTGTTGAGCCTATTTCGACGAGATCGGTGGTTGTTTTGATGACCATGCTATACTCTCGCTTCGTTCGAGTGCTTGACATACATTATAAGGAAGCAACAAGTTCCAATGGCAAAATCACTAGTAATCGTTGAGTCGCCAGCCAAAGCGAAAACGATAAGTAAGATCCTTGGCAAAGATTTCCAGGTCAAGGCATCAATTGGTCACGTGCGTGATCTGCCTCGCAATAAGCTTGGCGTCAATGTGCGTAAGAACTTTGAGCCAGAGTACGAGGTGCTTCGCGAAAAGGAAACCATAGTATCGGAATTAAAGGAAGCAGCAAAGGAAGCAGACAAAGTTTACCTGGCGCCCGACCCTGACCGCGAAGGTGAAGCCATTGCCTGGCACTTGTCCGAGTTGCTCAACTTGCCAAAGAACAAGTTGCACCGTATTGAGTTCAACGAAATTACAAAAGAAGCAGTTCTAAAAGCTATTAAGTCACCCAGACAAATCGACAAGAGGCTGGTGGATGCTCAACAAGCTCGCCGCGTTCTTGATAGATTGGTGGGTTACAAAATAAGCCCGCTTCTCTGGCGCAAGGTCAATGGACGCTCAGCAGGACGGGTACAAAGCGTTGCTGTTCGTTTAATTTGCGAGCGAGAAGCCGAGATAGAAGCATTTGATCCACAAGAATATTGGTCAATAAAAGCAGAACTTTCTAGAACTCGTTCGAAGCAAGTTTTTACTGCTGCTTTGTCTAAGTGGCAGGGCAAGCGAGTGATTGCGGCAACTGATAAGCAAACCGCTAACTCCATGATCATCTCCACGGAGAAGAAGACCAAGGAAATTCTCAAAGCCACCGATGGCAAGGATTTCAAAGTCATTTCTGTCTCGGACAAAGAAAGCCAGCGTCAAACGCCGCCGCCGTTTATTACATCGACCATGCAACGTGAAGCAGCAACTCAGCTTGGCTATGCGGTAAAGAAAACCATGCAAGTTGCTCAATCGCTTTACGAAGGTATTGAGCTTGGTTCACAGGGCCCTGTCGGTCTTATTACGTACATGCGTACTGACTCGACTCGTATCGCAAAAGAAGCCCAGGATGAAGCTCGCGCCTACATCAAGGCAACCTATGGCAAGCAATACGTGCCGGATAAGCCAAAGGTCTATACGCGCAAAGCAAATAATAATGTACAGGACGCTCACGAAGCCATTCGTCCAACTGCTGCTGCGCATACGCCCGAGTCCCTCAAGTCACACTTGAACAACGATCAGTTCAAGCTATATAAATTGATCTGGGAGCGTTTTTTGGCCAGTCAGATGACCGCTGCTGAGTTGGTTACGACTTCTGTTGAAATTGAGGCTGGTGAGGCGGTATTCCGTGCTTCTGACACCAAAGTCAAGTTTGCCGGGTTTACGCTTGTCTACAACAGAATGATCAACGAAAGTGAAGACGAGGAAGAAGACAATAAGACCAGCTTGCCCGACTTAAAAAAGGGAGAGGCTGTGAATTTGAAAAAGCTTGATCCCAAGCAACACTTCACTCAACCACCACCACGCTTTTCTGAAGCCAGTCTTGTTAAGACTTTGGAAGAGTTAGGAATTGGTCGTCCATCAACTTATGCGGCAACCGTCAACACAATTGTTGATCGTAAATACGTGGAAAGACTGCAAAAACAATTGTCGCCGACCAAACTAGGACAAGCCGTCAACTTGCTTCTGGTTGAACACTTTGGCGACATCGTTGATGTGCGTTTTACCGCCGACATGGAAGCCAAGCTTGACCAAATCGAAGAAGATAAAGTCGAATGGCACGGTATGTTGAAGGAGTTCTACACGCCTTTTGGTGCGACACTGAAAAAAGCGCAAGAGAATATGGACAAAGTCCTAATTCTATCCGAGCACAAGTGCCCGACTTGCGGGCAAGCAATGGCCGTACGTTCTTCCCGTTTTGGACAATTCCTTGGATGTATTGGTTATCCAGATTGCAAAACCAAGATTGCCTTGACCAAGGAAGGACAGCCGGTTCCCGAAGATCGTCCATCAGAAGAAAAATGCACGACCTGTAAAGGTCCAATGCTTATCCGTTACGGCAGATATGGTGATTACCTGGCTTGTGCTGCTGAAGAATGCAAAGAACAGCGTCCAATTCTCAAATACACAGGTGTTGCTTGTCCTCGTGAAGGATGTGGCGGACAGATTATTGAGAAGAAATCGTGGCGCGGCAAGATGTTCTATGGTTGCAGCCATTATTCAGCCAAGAAGTGCGAGACAGCCTTTTGGTATCCGCCGCTTATTTCCGGTGGTCCTAAAGGCGACAGTAAATGTCCCAAGTGCAAGAGCTTACTCATCTACAAGACACTCAAGCGCGGCGACCAAATAGCCTGTTCCGTTAAGGACTGCGGCTTTGCCGAACAAGCCACCGGCCTCGAAAAACACGCCTAGCTGAGTCGACCACACGAAGCAGAGCAAAGGTTGCGACCGAGCAATCTGCAGCGATGCGCGCACAGGTTGCCGGATGGCTAGCGAAGGTGCCGCCCGCGGCACCGGAGCGTTATATACGTATATACCCCATTGAGGGCATGGGTTAAATTGACTATCCTCTGACCATGATAGTTGAAATGCTCATGGTTGCTGCTTTTTTGGGATCTGGCTCTCCGGCTGGAAGTCAAAGTGCTGCCGATGAATGCGAAATTTCAGCACCCGTTGCCAGCCCAAAGGCACGCTATTTTGATGTGCTGGCAGAGTGTAAGAAGGACAGATACATCCCTACTCTTGCCGAAGGTAAACCTGCTTCTGACGACAACCTGGTCGTTTACAAAGGGCAGACACAAGCAGCAATGAACTATTGCCATGCAGCCGGTGCCAACGTACTTTTGATAAAAGAAGGACCGGATATGGCCGCTGCCGCGGCAGGGCAAGTTTCCTGCTGGGGCAGAAATGTTTGGGAAAGTGCCGGACCATCAGCCGCAACTGGATTTTTTGTAGACAGAAATGGACTAATTGCCACCAACTGCCACGTGGTCAAAGATAAGAAGAAGATTTTTGCCCGTGTCTCAGATGGCACTCTGTATCCTACTGAGACAGTTTATACGGATGCGCCAAACGATATTGCCATATTGCGCGTTCAAAAGAAAAATGACAATGCAAAATTTCCCGCACTGAAACTTGGATCATCGGAGAGCCTGCAACCAGGAGACGAATTGAATATTGTTGGTCATCCTCTTGCTCGAACTGATTTGTTTATTTCGCCAGGAAAACTGACTTCGCTTGATGCTGAAACCGCAAGGCAAATAGCTTTATTGCGACCTGATATTCTGCAAGGCAAATTTTTGAAACTAACCAACCACATAGAGTTGGGCAATTCGGGATCACCTGTCCTAGACAAAAATTCCAGAGTCGTGGGCATTTGTTTCGCTCGTTATTGTCGCTCCAGCAATGCTGTGCCTCTACTTACCCTAGCTACTAGAGCAGAACTCATCCAGCAAGCCTTGGACGAAGCCAAGAAGGTTAGATGACAAGCAGATCTTGATGGTTACAACTTTGTTGCAAAAGTTTCTCAATAAGCTTGTTCGACTGTATTATCAACACACCTAGAAAGACGAAACTTATCAAGTGGTATCAGGCGTGGTGCCTGGCTTATTCCGTCTTCTCTTGGATTCTTTGTACTAGAACAGGAAACTATCGATGAAACCCCCAACAGCCAGAAGGCTTCCGCCTGTGCGACGCAAGCACGCTGAAGCACATCGAGGACTGTTCCTTGTTGACAACAAGGCTGATCTCGCGTTGCCGGCAGCAGTTGCTCAAGCATCTATAGGTATAGTTGGTTCTGGTAACACTGGTCTGGCCTTGGCTTGCTATTTGTCCAATCAGCAGCATTCTGTATCCATACTTACTAGGGACAAGCAGAAGGTAGAGTCACTTAACAAGTTCAAGCAAATTGGCGCCGAAGGACGGCTTGAAGGATCATTTCCTATTCAAGGAATAACCGCTGATCCAGAACCATTTTGCGCCAGCTCGGAAATCATTTTTGTGGCAACAGTGGCAACAGCCTACAGGCAAGTAGTCAACAAGCTTATGCCTTATCTGCGCCCAGGACATAAGATTGTCCTCTTCTCCAGCAAGTTTGGCGGCAGTATTGAAGTAGCCAAGATGATCAAAGATGCTGGAGTAAAGGGTGTTTCGGTTGTGGAGACTGATGCTCTCTTTGCCTGTCGCGCACAGGCTGATGACTATGTGGCTATCAAGGGCATCAAGCAGTGGACACTGTTTTCAGCTCCCAAGAAATCGGATACCCTGCGCTCGGGAAGCTTCATCAGACAGTTCTTCCCGGACCTGGAAGAAGCGGATAACGTAATTCAGCGGGGAATTACCGACTTCGGGGCGGTGGCGCATCCTGTGACCATGCTGGTCAATATGAATCCCATTGATCGCAAAGAGCCATTTCTTTTTTACGTTGATGGTTTTACCGAGAAATCAGTCCTCTTGCTCGAGCAAATGGAAAGGGATTTCCGTTCTGTTGCCGAGGCCTATGACACAAGCCTTATACCGATGCACGAACTTCTCAAGCGTTACTATGGCTGTGAAGACTGCTGTTTGTACAATGCAATTAGAACAGTGCCTGCCTATCAATCAATTACTGCTCCCAGCACGCTTGACCACCGCTATATCAGCGAAGATGTTGCCTGCACGTTAGTACCACTTCAGCAATTAGCTCAGAAGGCTGGCGTGAAGACTCCTATGATAGACTCAGTGATTAACATCTCGACCATTCTTTCCGGTGTTGACTTGAGTAAATCAGGTCGCAGCTTAGAGAAGCTTGGTTGGGCTCAAAAGACGCACAAGGAAATCATCAGGCTCATCAATGAGTAATCAAGGTTTTATCGTTACTGCCTGGGTATCATTGGTACTTTTGGCAGCGTCGGTAGAGCCAATCATAGTCAAACTTGGTTATGGTGCTCATTGCACACCATTTCAACTGCTGGCTATAAAAAACGTAGTGGCCGCACTGGTTGTCTTGCCTGTAACGCGGGTATGGCGCTGGGTTGGCATAAGAGGCATCGGCAAAATTGCTACTGTGTCTTCGCTGCTTTTGTTGAACAACTTATTTGTCCTTCTGGCATTGCAGTCTTTGCCGGCAGTGACAGTGGTCACACTTTTGGCATCAACACCTGCTTTGGTGGCAATCATTAACCAGTGGCTTGGTCGCGATAAATTGGACTTCAAATTTTGGTCGGGCTTTGTGCTTTGTCTGGTAGGCGTAGCACTATCTGTCGAAGTTGGTTCAATTGGTTTTGCTACAGCTGGAATTGGTTACATTGCACTGGCTATTTTGTGTTCAGCTCTCTATAGAGTGAGAATGGAAGATGTAACGACAAAATTTAGTCCATTGGTTGTTTCCAATTACATCTTCATGATCAATGCCGCGTTGACTTTTGTATTTCTCGTGCCACTAATTGGCAATTTGCCACAAACAGCCTGGCCAATTGGTATGTGGATGGGACTCGCTGGAGCCATAGCTAACG
>SBAT01000379.1 GCA_005240105.1 Chloroflexota bacterium | reverse complement strand
TGAACCTTCTGCGCGCAGACTAAAACCACCACCAGCACCATTTATTCCAGTGGCTGCAAAAATAGTTAGCGCCCCTGCATTAGCCACCGCAGAACCGGAATTGAACACTGAACCAGAGCTATCAATAAAATTGGGTGCTGCTCCGGTTGGAATGAGAGAACCATTGTTGGACGTGATGGCAATATTGCCGCCACCGACCACCTCAGCCGCCGCCTGTCCGCCAACAGCATTAACGGACCTTAGCGTGATATCGCCGTCGGCTGTTATTGTGACATCACCGCCACGTCCGGCTCCTCTAGCCGAACTGTCAACGAAGTCGGACAAGGCAATAGCACCGCCTAATGCCGTTAAAACCACATTGGCACCCGCACCGGATGTGGTACCACCAACAGCATTAACCGAAACCCCGGTAATTCCTGCAGGTCCAGTGACAACAACCACACCGGCATTCCCTGTTGCACCATTAGCACTGGCGCTAATGGCCAAAACATCGGCCGATGTAGCGGCAGTGACAACAACATTACCGGCATTTCCTGTCGATTCACCATTACTGGATATGGTACCGGTCGTCACATTGCCCACCTGCGATTCGACCACAACATCGCCGCCCTGTCCGGCACCACCGCCGGAAGCATCGATAAAATCGGTTGTTACAATGCCATTTTGCGAAACCACGGAAATGAAGTGCCCGCTGCGAGCGGCATTACCGACAGCTGCTAAATCCCCTACGTCAATATCGCCATCGGCACGTATGTTTATATATCCTGCGTCTTGGCTGGCTGTAGAAACACCGGCACCGACCGCAGACGTAGCAATAAAGCCACCATTTAAATTATCGGCAAAAATATCCACTGAGCCGCCGCCAAAGGTCGCTGTCGCTCCGCCGGTTGTATTGATTGTGATGTAATTGACATCGGCACCAAAGTTGAATGAATCCAAGCTGACCGCACTGCCATTGCCACCACCGGCACCGGATGCGTCAATTACCCCGCCTACGCTGATGGCAGCACCGCCCGTTGACCTTACCGTTACCTGGCTAGCATGTCCGTCGGTATCACCATTGGAAAATAGCGCCGTACCCACAGAAATTGCCCCAGCGGCAATTAGCGTTAAGTCACCGCCCGAACCAGTACCAGCAGACAGTCCATCTGCAGAGCCGCCAGAACTATCAATGAAGTCGGTCACGGATATGGAACCAGTGGAAGACAGAACCTCCACGTAGTGCCCGAACATAAACGAGTTGCCTTCAGCTCGTATGCTTACCAGGTTGATATCCCCTACGGCAGTTATTCTTACAAGCCCAGCATCAATCAAATCAGAAGAAGCAACACCCACTGGAACAGCAGCAGTATCAATGAACCCTGTCGCCGTGCAAGTTCCACAGGCGTGAATATCCACATGCCCGCCACCAAAAATGGAATTATCTCCGCCAGTCGCATTGATCGAGGTTAAGTTGATATTGCCGCCAGCCGGCAGCGTCGTCAACAAGACATCGCCACCACGTCCGGATATAACACCAGTGGTCTCGATGAAACCTGTGACATCAAGGTTTCCTCCCTGCGCCAGCATGGTAATAGATCCGCCATGTCCATCTGCTACTCCGGCACTGGTCACATTATTGGTGCTCAATGAACTTGTCGAGTTCAAAACAGCATAGCCGCCATTACCAATTACTGCCTGTCGCGTGTCAATGTCACCACTCATAATTAAACCGCCGGCATTGGTTGATTCAACATACAAATGACCGCCGCTTGTCGCTAAAGCAGCAATATCACTGACGGCAGCATCATTACGAACGGCAATTACCAGATTGCCGACGACATTGGTCACTTCCAGTGTTGCCACATTAATAACAGCCGGATCAAAACTTCCCGTGCTCAAAACAATCGTCCCGTTGACGTTCAATACTTGTTGTTGGTTACCAAAGTAGTAGACAGTCACACCATTGGCATCAATTATCGGGGGATCAAGCAATTGCCCGCTCAAAATGGTGGGATTTACATCCGTACCGTCATTACTGTAGATGAGCAAGTTGCCGCCAAAATCAACATTGACGCCAGCTCCAACTTGTATGCTCTGCTGTCCAACTACCACAGAACTGAGCGGAGCAAAGAAGTTAACCGTACCGGCAGCATCAAAGGTACCGAATGTACCATTGCCCGATATTATTATGTCCTCATCGTTGGCCACGTTAATGTTGCCAGTAACATCGTTATCGATGAATGCGCCATTGCCGACGCAATCGTTAACGTTGAGAATGAACACCTTGCCACCGGAATTATTGATATTGATGTCGCCATCTGTAGTGAAGATGAAAGCGCCCGTATTAGAAATTGTCATGGCGCCGTTGACGTTGTTGATATTAATATTTCCGTTAGTAGCATGAATACTGCCGATGTTATTAAGAACGTCAGCGCTGTTATTAACATGGAGACTGAAGCCAATTATTCCGCCACCCTTTATAATTGTCAGATCGCCAAGCTGAGCCTCAATCAAGCCCCCCACATTAGTGACGGTAGCTGATTGTCCTGTGGCATCAAATGTCAAACTTAATCCCGATTGGATTGTAGCGATGTTACCGAAATCATCATTGCGGTTATTGACAAATAATGCTAATCCATCAAACCCTTGCGCTTGGATCAACATGTCGGAACCGGAAGTAATTGTTCCTCCGGTATTTTCAATCAGTGCCTGACCGCCGCCGGCTTCTTGGATCATCGTTAAGAGTCCGCCGGCCGAAATGGTTGATGCAGCACCACTAGAATGGCTTAAATTGAAGACTGAAAAAAGCGCGCCATTCGGAGTAATGTTCTGAATGGTCATATCGCCGCCACTGCTTAGCGTGCCGCCAACCTGGGTGACAAAGAATTGACCGTTGGTGTTAGTGGCATTTATTAGTCCTGCCGAGGTAATCACACCAGGGTTTGCCCCATTATCCATGTAGTTGCTTAAGAAGAAGGTCCCGGCGGCAGTGAAGTTAATGTCACCAAATGTCGTTGATAAAGTGCCGCCAAGATTCAACAAGTTGAGATTACCGATGCTTGTAAAAAACAAATTGCCGGCAGCATTTATCGTCGCTCCGGTATTGGTGTATCCGGTTGTGTTTATAAAAATGTCATTGGCGGCAGAAATATTGCCGTTGGTTCCCACAGTACCGGCCGCTTGCACTGCTTCTGGTATCAATGCATTACCGCTTGTGATAGCGCCATTGGTATCAAAATCAATGGGCAGGAGATTATCACTGGTTGGTTGAGCGCTGCTTATTCTTACAGTCCCGGTATTGACAGCAAAACCGGCTCCTCCATTGGCGTTAACAGCTCCCAGAGTTATTGACTGTCCGCTCGTGCCACCGGCAATAACCGTCACATTACCGTTATTACCAAGTCCGTCTCCAGAGCTATTGATGAGACTTGAAGACTCTAGAGTGATGTTGCCTGTGTTGGCACCAACTGCAAATGCAGCTAAGAGAATGTTGCCGCCGTCAAAATCAAAAGCCGTCGAGCTGGCATTGATCGAGAGACCAACACTCTCGGAAAAATCTATGTTGCCGCCAGTTGCTGACGCCCCGTCAATTGTCACAAGCACTGTCGACTCGGTTCCCGGACTGGCGTCAGGCGAACATGGGCTGCACGGCGTAAGAATATTTGCTCCAGCTACTATGTAGATTTGCTCGCCCTGTCCAAGTCCATCGCGGGCAGTTATCTCGGTCAGACCCGCCGTGCCGGTAATATTGCCGGTAGCTAGAATTGCTAGATCCTCGCCGACAATAACATCGCCTGCAATTTCAATGTCGCCCAAGTTGTAATAGACAGGGTCACCTGTCACACATATTGAACCAAGCACAAGCTTGTCGGTGTTAGCACCCAGATGCACGACTGCCGCCCTGGTGCTGACAGCTCCTGTAACTTCTCCTAACTGGGCATTGATAGAACCAGAACCGGAATGGAGGTTTAATTCGTTAGCCAACCAGTCTCCACCAATTACGCTCAGGTTGTTGCCACCACTATAGAGCACATCGCGAACATTGATCTGACCAAATGCTTGCATGGTGCCACCAGTGCTATTGATAGCCAAATCCGAGGATGACTGGAAATTCAAATTGCCGGACAAGGCCGACATCAAGCCGCTATTAACAATATTGCTTGACGCCAGGTTCAAATTATTAGTAGCTTGCATCACCGGATTGATACCAGTTATGCCCGACGGCAAAGAGTTGATGATCGAGCCCCCGGCATTAAAAGCAAGGTTGCCTGTGCCGGTAATTACTCCGGCATTAACTATGTTGTTAACCGCATTTAGCGTGAAATTGGCCAGAGTTGAGGAGATGAGAGCACCGACATTGTTGTAGATATTTGCCGCGGTGAAGGAAGCGGCATTAAAAGCCGCATCCGAGGAAAAGGCCAAATAGGAGCCTGAGTTGGTCAAGTTGCCGATAAGAGCCAAATCCTGGCTGATTGCCGCATTGTGAAGCGCTTGAATGCCTTGCGGAATGACCAGGTTATTGATTCCTGCCAAAAGAGAGGTAGTAAGCGGCAGTCCGCCGCCTACTGCAACACCCAGATCATTGAGGTGCAAATACTGCTGACCGGCATTGAGCACCTGATGGACAGCCACTAATTCTGCTGCCGTCAGCATGTCGGCACCGCTTACAGTCCGGTTCATGCCGCCAAGGTTAATGGTCGCCTGGGCAGTACCCTCAAGCACGGCTGCTGCTGATAAGCTTCTTTCGCTGGAACTTAAGTCCAGGTCTAAAGGACTAACCTGCCCCTGGTTATCAGAACCTTCAGCCCAAGCCAAATGCGGCTGGAAGAGGTTCAAAAGACTAAAAATGAGTAGAAAGCAAAGTATCGAGCGCAACCGTTTTCTCCCTTGGGTCGTTTAGGACCACCAGGCGCACACCCGACAAGCTGAATACCGCTAAGCTTATTATTCCCCATACTTTAGAATTTAATCAAATCTAGTACTTTTAATATTAGGCTGTCATTCTAAGAAGCTCCAGAGAAACAAGTACAATAAATTGGGTACTAAACTAATAGGCCACCCAGAAAGGACAATGGTTATGGCAGAAACAGAGCTGGAAAATGCCTTTTCCACATTGGCAGCAGCCTTTACTTATACCGAGACCGAAATCAAGGAAGAAGTAGAGGTCATCAAACAAGAGATTGTCGCTCTCAAGGACCGCATCTTGGAGCTGAAAAACGATCAAGAATCGCTGGCTAAAGACAAGCAAGCGATAAGCGAGATGTATGCCCGGTATGACAAAGAGGCCTAATTAGCTAAGGAAGAGAATGCCTGCTATTGAGTGCCCCTACTGTGGCGCAATTATGAATTTGCCCTTGAAGTTTTGTCTGGCATGCGGACATGCAGTATCGCAAACAGACCTGAAAAAATTTGGCGGAATCAAGACGGCAATGAAAGGCGGCGTTACCAAACGACTGGACGAAAACCTTTCGCACTCATCTTTTGAAAGAGCCAAGAAGAATTACTTTGTTGTCCGATCGGTCAGAGAGGCTCTCTGGATGATAGCCGTTTTTCTTGGTTCTCTCTTGATCTTCTTTTTTGGACTAAAGACATTCATGCAAGCATACGGCAAAAAACACTTTTTGCCTAAGTTGCAACATCAGTATCATCGGCCAGCCGAACGACACCCATCTCGATAAGCAGAAAAAACTCTTCTTTGCTCCACGACTTCTTTACCGTCGGTGATTTATATAAGTTGGCACGAATTTGTTTGTCACCGGCGCTCACTACTTCATAAAGGTATTCCTTCTCGTAGTACGGAGGAGCTTTGACAAAAAGTTTTTGCCCTTTGACTATCGTCAATTCCGGTTCAGTCAAGCCAATCCCTCGCTAGCTTTTGGCAGAAACTAACTGGCGAGCAATGACTGCTTTCCCTGAAGATCCAATTGCTTCATAGACTTGCAGGACTTTGCTGTCGCGCATAAGTTTTTCAACAGGATATTCACGAGAATATCCGTATCCGCCAAATACTTGAACAGCATCAGTGGCGATTCTAGTTGCTGATTCTGCCGCAAAGGCTCTGGCAACAGAAGCTAAAGTAGAGGCGTCTTGTCCCTGGGCAATTAAATAAGCTGCTTGAAAAACCAAGAGTCGTGCCGCTTCCGTATCCTTAGCCATATCGGCCAGCATAAATGCCACAGCTTGATGATTGGCAATTGGCACGCCAAATGTCATTCTTTCCTTGCCATATTGCACAGCTTGTTCCATGGCTGCTCTTCCTGCTCCGACACTCAAACTTGCTATTTGAGGCAATGCATAGTTGAACGCTTGCGTGGTCAATTCAAGTCCCAAACCAACTTCCCCTACAACTTGCTTAGCTGAGCAAACAACACCGTCAAATTCTACCGGGCGAAAGTCTTGAGATTTAAGTCCTAAGGCGCCTTGTCTTTCCCCTGTGTTGATTCCTCTTGAATTTGCCGGTACGACAAATGCCGCGAAGCTGGAGCCAACTTCATCTGACGCAAGCACATAGAACCACTTTGCCCGCGAAGCGTTGGCCACCATGATGCGCGAACCGGTAATGACAAAGTCGGCTCCTTGTTTTTTATAGGTGAAACCCTTATCCCTAGTTCCACCACAAACTAGAGCAGGTTCGACCAGCCAGGAGGCAAAAGAAAGTTCAGAAGCAATTGGTTCTACATACTCTTTCTTGTGTGCGTCGGAACCATAAAGGATAAGCGGAGCCAGCGCTAAATTATTTGCTGTCAGGGAAAGTGCAATAGCCGGACAAGCAGCTGCCAATTCCTCGACGATTAAACAAGAGTCAAAGGGACTTAATGCCAGACCACCAAAAGACTCAGGCACATTGACATTCATCAAACCAATTTCAAAGGCTTGTTTGATCAGCGCTAAAGGAAATTCGCCGGACTCATCATATTCATGTGCTTTAGGAGCTATCTCATTGACGGCGAAATCCTTTGCCAGTTGACGATACTGATCCTGCTCTTCATTGAGTTTCATATCCATGTAATTTTGCCTCTTGCATGTGTCATGCAGAAAACCCTATTCATAGGATAATAACCGTATCGTATGCTGCTTATCATTATTCGCGGCACAGGTACTTCGACAGGATTTGACTATGAAAACACTGGTGGCTCCTTCAATTCTTTCTGCAGATTTTGCTAACCTTGGCCATGATATCAAGAGAGCTGAAGAGGGCGGAGCCGACTGGATACACGTTGATGTCATGGATGGGCATTTCGTACCCAACCTAACTATTGGTGCTCCGGTCGTTAAGAGCATTCGCAAGCAGACTAAACTTCCCCTGGATGTTCATTTGATGGTTACAAATCCGGACCAACTTCTGCTTGACTTTGCTGAAGCGGGTTCCGATCACATCATTGTTCATGTAGAAGCCTGCACGCACTTGCAGCGCACCTTGTCGCATATTCGCTCCCTTGGCAAGCTGGCTGGTGTTTCACTAAATCCGGCCACGCCACCGGAAACCTTGCAGTATGTTCTAAATGACATAGATGAAGTGCTGGTGATGTCCGTCAACCCTGGCTTTGGTGGGCAAAAGTTTCTTTCAGCGGTAGTTCCAAAGATCCGTATCTTGAGACAGATGTTCGATGGGATAGGTCGCAAAGACGTGCACATTTCCGTCGATGGTGGCATTAATGCTGAAACAGCAAAGCTTGTTGTTGAAGCAGGCGCCAACGTCCTGGTGGCAGGCAACAGCGTCTATCGGGCAGACAACATTGCCGACGCCATTGCCGGATTGAAAGGGCAACCCAGCGCTCGCGCCTGACCTTTAGGGGGACGCATTGTCCTCGCCCGCATTTACATGCGCCCTTAATCCATAAATGATATATAATCTTCGGCAAATAGTTTGTTGAGGAAAATGAGCCATGCGGAAATTTGCGGTATTACTCGCTGTATCTACCCTAATGTCCGCACCGGTCTGGGCGGCTGACGCCGAAGACGATGAGGAAAAGGAGGAGAAGCCGAGTTACATCAGAGACACCTCTTCCATCGGTCAAAGCAGAAATGGCATGGTAGCCGCCGATCAAATTCTAGAACTGGGTGTTTTGACACCAAATTGTCTGCAACTGCAAGCAGAACAATCATTACGCATGGGCAACCTTGATCGTGCACTTATGGTCTTACAGCGTTCTGTCGAGATGGCTCCAATGGACATCGAAGCTCGCATGACATATTGCCAGGCTCTCGAGCAATTGCTTACCAAGCAAAAGAAGAGAGATCCAAAACTATTCAACTTCCTAATAAAACAGTGGTTGTTCGTAGCGAAGAGAGCTGAATTCCCCGATCAAAAAATGACAGCCTACAGCAAGCTATTTGACCTCACCGGAAGCGCTCCAGGACGCTTTGAAAGACCAGACAAGTTTCTTGCCCGCGTACTGTTGCCGGAAGACGGCTCCATTCCAGTGGCCTTGCATGCCAGCCACCAAAAGAAGAAACAAGAAAAAGATGAAATCAAATAACTAGCTTTTCTTGCTCTTGCGAATAAGCAGAATAATGAGGTTTTTCAGCAGCCTTATCAATCCACAAGCTGCCGAAAAGAACCCAAATAATATCCAAAGCAGCGGGTGATGCATCTGGTTCAAATGTTCTTTGACAGGCAAAACACTTGACGGCAACGTTCCGTCAGGGACAAATCGCGTCGTCTCTAGAACAAACCCGATAAGCATATTACCAACTGAAAAAACAAACCAAGGCCATGCCTGTCTATAGCTGAAGAGTAATGGTAAAAAGCCGGCCAACAATAAAAAATCAGGCAGCCAGATATAGGG
>SBAT01000115.1 GCA_005240105.1 Chloroflexota bacterium | reverse complement strand
GCGCAATTCAGTCTTGTTGAAGTTGAGCCTGCAGGCAACACAGGGCTATTCGGTAAGGGCCAGGATGTTTGCCATAGGGTCCGGTGGCGAAGTGGGGATTGACCTGTCCGCTGCCAGGGCTGTAGGACAGGCACTCTCCGAGATCCTCAAGGATTTAGATAACTGGCAGGTGAAATATATCGAATATGCTAGTCAGGAATTAGATAGGGATAAACTCAAAGAAATAGTCATGAAAGTCCACCAATGAATTAGAATTTCTTGGTGAGGTGAAGCTTGTCATGACGCATAAATTCGTGCCGTTCTTCTTGTCCATGGTTGCATTCAATGGTGCTGCATTGGCCCAGGAGCCAGTCCCGCAATCAGCAAAAGATATTTCCCGATCAAGAGCCGCGATTGTTCAACCAACACAGAGCCTGGCGATGTGGAATGAAAAAGGACCGGCGCCTCGGTTGCGCATAGCTGTGGCTAAAAATCTCAATTGCCCGCCGTCCATGCTCAGCACTTTGTCGAAGGATCCATCTGACTTGGTCCGTGCGCAGGTAGCGCTAAATCCCAAGTGCACGGATGAAATAAAGCAACGTCTAGCTGGGGACTCCGATCAATATGTTGTTGAATCACTGATTAAAGGAAGCAGACCGTTTACGCAGACGGTCCTTAACCGGTTGACCAAGGGACAACAAGTCCGAGTTTATGAATTATTGGCTTCCGATCCGCTAACGTCGCCGCAAGCTTTGCGTGATTTGGCCAATAACAATCTTGGACAGACTGAATTCTTGCTCTTGTCACTGGCTCGCAACCCGAACGTGCCACTAGATGTAGTGCAGCGCTTAAGTAAAATGGGCGATCGTCTGGTAAGGTCATTTCTGGCTCGCCAACAAAATGCCAACGCCGAGTCATTGGCAGTGCTCGCTTCTGATGGTGATCTGGGTGTGAGGTCCTTCGTTGCAGCAAATGAGAAAGCATCACCTGATACGTTGAAAGCTTTGGCCAGAGACAATAGTCTAGTTGTGCGCGAGGCCGTAGCTGCTAATGAGTCGACCTCAGCGGAGACTCTTAAGGCTCTAGCTTCGGATCAAGCCTGGGAAGTAAGAGCGGAAGTAGCTTTGAACGAGCATCTGCCAAGTGATTTCTATACAGTTCTTTTAAAGGATGGCAATACGAAAGTTCGTTGGGCATTAGCAGCCAATCCCAATTGCGATGCGCCAACCTTAGCTATGCTGAGTGTTGATGCGGATGCAATTGTTAGAGCTGCTAGTGCTGAGAATTTGCACACCAATCAAACTCAGTTAACAAAGTTAGCAGATGATACTTCTTATGCTGTTGTACAGGTGGTGGCAGCGAGAAATGATCTTAGCGATGCGTTAATGGAAAAGCTCAGCCAACACCCATCGGCGATGGTTAGGGAAATGCTTGCGGTCAACAGAAAGCTTCCAGCTCAGCTGGCAGTGAAGTTGGCACGAGATTCAGAACCATCCGTCAGACGGAAATTGGCATCCAGAACAACTGATACCGCAGCATTTACCTTGCTTGCTTCCGATCCGGAATTGGAGGTACGAGTTGCAGTAGCCGGAAATCCAAATGCGCCGGCAACGGTCTTAACACGCTTGTCTGCTGATTCGCAGTATCAAGTACGTCAAGCACTGGCAAGAAATCAGTCTTGTCCGAAGGATGCCTTAATAACGCTTTCCGGAGGCACCGATTCTGAAATTGAGAAGATACTTACGGCGCGAGCTGATCTGCCTAAAGAGGCTTTGATAAAGCTTGCTGATGACAATGATGTTATGGTGAAAATCTTTCTGTCCGGACAGAAAGATTGTCCAGAGTATGTTCTGGGACAGTTGACTAAATCTGATGACACTTATGTAAGAAGTGTGGCAGCGCAAAATCCTGCTTTGTCGGCTGATTTAGTTAAGGAGTTAATGCACGATAGTAGTCCGATGGTAAGGGCAGCTGTTGTGTTTAGCCCTCAGATGGATGTGGCTAAACTGGATGAGCTTTCCAAAGATAAGGACTATCGTGTGCGCGGTACCGTTGCCGGTTCCGACAAAGCAACTGCGGAAATTTTGAGCCGTCTGGCTCACGATCAAGATGTTCGAGTGTCCGAACAAGCAGCAGGTAATTCCAATTGCCCTGCCGAAATTTTGGCAGAACTTGTTAGAGACAATCAGTACTGGATATTGCAACCATAGGGGGACATTTTGGAAGCTTTTATTGTCGATGCACTGAGAACACCCATTGGTCGCTATTCAGGTGCCTTAGGCACTGTTCGACCTGACGATCTGGCGGCTCTAGTTATTGCTGAGATTGTCAAACGTAACGCAATTGACCCCAACCAAATAGAAGATGTTTTGATGGGTTGTGCCAATCAGGCTGGTGAAGACAATAGAAACGTAGCTCGTATGGCTGTCTTATTGGCTGGACTGCCTGTCAGTGTTGCCGGTGGTACTGTCAACAGGCTTTGCGGTTCTGGTCTTATGGCTGTCAATGAAGCATGTCAGGCTGTGCTTGCCGGGAGCGGCGATATTTACATAGCTGGTGGCGTGGAATCCATGACACGTGCGCCATTTGTAATGGGCAAACCGGAAAGTGCCATGCCCCGTGGAGACTTGAAGATGTTTGATACCACATTGGGCTGGCGTTTTATTAACGATAAGCTGGCCAAAATGTATCATCCGTTTTCCATGGGTGAGACAGCAGAAAATGTCAGCGAAAAATATAAGATTTCACGAGAAGAACAAGACAAGTTTGCCCTGTCCAGCCAGCAGAAATATGGCGCAGCTCTTAAGGAAGGTCGATTCAAAGACGAGATAGTTCCGGTATCCGTCAAACAGAAAAAGGGCGATCCAATTTTGGTTTCGACCGATGAACATCCACGTCCGGATACAAGTATGCCTGACCTGGCAAAACTCAAAGCAGCTTTCCGCGAAGGTGGAACGGTGACTGCCGGTAATTCGTCCGGTATCAATGACGGGGCCGCCGCAGTTCTAATCATGTCCGACAAAAAAGCGAAAGAAATTGGGGCTAAACCAATTGCGCGTTATGTTGCCTCAGCTGTTGCTGGTGTCGATCCGGCTGTTATGGGGCTTGGTCCAATTCCAGCTACCAGGAAAGTGTTAGAGCGTGCTGGATTGACTATGGCTGACATTGGTCTGGTTGAATTGAACGAAGCCTTTGCCATCCAAGTTTTGGCTTGCGTGCAAGATCTTGGTATTGATCAAGGGAAACTAAATGTAAATGGTGGCGCCATTGCACTGGGCCATCCATTGGGTGCGACTGGCGCCCGTGTAATGGCTACGCTTGTGCACGAGATGAAACGACGAAAAGCACGTTATGGTCTAGCCACCATGTGTATTGGTGTAGGGCAAGGAATAGCGACTATCGTCGAGTTGGTTTGAGTTCTAAGAAACGTTCTCGTAATTCCGGGACATGCTGTATAGCCTTTCTCAACTCTTTAACGGGAATGGCATAAGTGCAGATTTCCTTATCGTCAGAAGGTGGTCCGGCAAAAGTTATGCCGACTACTTCTCCTAAGCTATTTAGTGTGGGAGATCCCGATCCGCCCGGGCCGTCATGACAGCTGGTGCGCATTATCATCAATGAGTTTTTTGTGTCCGTGATCAACTTGATGGACGAAGCGTTTGGCAGATAGTCATTTCTTCTTCCCAGCCCCACTAGATTGCCCGGCGAGCAATGCAGATTCTTCCAGGTATTGGGGTAACCGACCATCGTCAAAGTCTCAGATGGCGACAGGCTATCGTTTTTGGCTAAGGGAAGAAAGGGTACTTTATACTGATTGGCAGAATCAAGTTTTAGAATTGCTATATCGGTCTTGCGGTCTTGATAGACCCGGCGTAGCTTTACCTTCTGTCCATCTGGCCACTCGGCGCTGAGATCTGCTTTCAGGCAGGCGACGTGGCGACTAGTAACCAACCAACCGTCAGAAGTAATGAAGAAACCAGTTGCAAAAGAGCTTTGTTTTTGTCCGCCCTGTTCCTTTATCAGTTCTTCTACCAATTCCTTGTCTACTGACCAATATTTGGCTGCATGTCTGAGGTCTATTGAGTCCATTGCCACGTGTACAACTGCGTTCTGCGCTTTCTTATAGTTCTGGACGGTTTGGCTGGATTCAGGAAATTCAGCTGTATAGTTCTCGGCGGTGTTCTTGTCCGGTAGGAGAACTGGCACTGGCACAGCGCGTTCGTTTTTGTCCATATGAATGGAGAGCAAACCCAAACCGCTTGTGCCTGCTGGGTTGTTTTCCTTTGTTGGACCTTTTTCGCTCGTTGACTCAAAAGACATAAATTAACCCGGAATGTTGCAGCATTCTAGGCAGCTTTTAACCCTTGAGCAATGAGGCAAATACGGTGGTTATTCGGTACGCTTGCCTAAGCCGACAAGCTTAGGATGAATGGATACTCGAGTATCAAAGCCAATCGAGCTCATTTGGAAGATGCCGTCATTATTGCCGTCCTGCGCTCCGTCATCAGGGTCGCGCGAGTCTTCAGCACCTATCGTGACTATCTTGTTTGTTTCATCTAAGTCCAACACGGCATAGGCAATTTCTGTGCTCAATGTATAGCGGCGCTTTTGAATCGGTATAATTTCATGCTGAACGGCATCTTCTTCCTTGGAAGTTACCAGTTCGGAAATTGTGTCTTCTATTGTTTTGCGAAGCGTAGCGTCAGCCTTGTCGCTGGGCACGAGCTTCAAGTACTCCGTCAGAGCATTGGCTGCTTTGTCATTTTCAGAAAGAATGATGTAGCTCATTGCGCTGTATCGATAAATGTCCGGATGTGATAAGCCTAAAGCTCTGGCCTTTTGCAGATTTGCCAGTGCTGCTTGTGCTGTTACGGGACTTTCTTTCTTAATCTGGGCTCTGGCCAAATTGAAGTAACCACGAGCCTCATTGGGATCAATGGTCAATGCCTTATGGTACTGAAACAGAGCTTCGTCAGTTCTTTCTAAGACCAATAGCGAGTTGCCGAAGTTGACGCGGAGTTGGGCTGAATCAGCGCCTGTCCGGCTGTTTAATGTTACTGCCTGAGCAAAAGCTTCCACAGAACCTTTAGCGTCACCTATCTCATTAAGAGCTGTTCCGAGCCAAAAATAGCCCTCGCCGTCAGAATCGTGTTCACTTACGTACTGTTTAAATAAAGTCACTGCTTTTGGTGCCTGACCGGAAGCTAGAAATTTCTGCCCTTCTGCAAGCGATTCAGGCATTTGAAAGGCGGACTCGGCTTTGGTCGATGCCAAAAGCTCGGATTTTGGCAAAATTCTGCCTGCCAGACCATGGGCAGATGCTGATAATGAACAAGTGCTGACTTGCGCTATCAAAAGCCCTGCCAGAACCACTTTTTTCATCTATCCCTCGCTTGCCATGACCAATGGCTTTTTAGTTAGGCAGATTTTAAGGAATTTATTTGCGTTTGAAAATAGGGAAAACCGCAAATTAACCAATGAAATTCCCGAAGAAGCGAAGCGCTGATCGCTTGCCAGAGCCTAGATGTGATTAACCCGTCATAAACCAGGGCAGATTTTGACATAGAGGCAGCTTTTGGCTGC
>SBAT01000343.1 GCA_005240105.1 Chloroflexota bacterium | reverse complement strand
TATCAGGATTTTCCTTGAAGTATCCCCGTTCTGACAGCCCATCATATATTTCATTTCGGATAGCCGGCAAATGCAAATAGAAATGATTTTTCAATCCCGAAAGCAAAGCAACATCTGATGCTCCTTGCGAAAACAAGGTAGTGAGAAATGTTCGTTCGTAATCTCTCAAGATACTCATATCTTTTGGGGGATTGGGCTTTTTAAATTCATAGTCCTTGCTGCTTAAGAAGAAGAAGTCCGACTTCGGTAATTCCCGCATTGTGTAGTAACCCCTAACGGCCAAATCGATAAGCGTGGCTACTATGTCCTTGTTGTCACAGACTTCATCGACGACCGTACCAACTTCGGCAGGAGACAATCCCTTAGGTGGATTCCAATCAACAGCAATAGCCTTTAGCGCCTCTTCATCACGTCCTGAGCCCAACCACAACCAGTACATAAGTCCAAAGCTCACTGCCGGAATGACGAATAAAGCCCACCAGTCTCTGAAAAACCACAGCAATTCTTGCCCAAAAGAAGGAGGGGAAACAGAACCCTTGGGTAACCCGGCAACAAACGTCAGTCCTTCCGCCGGACTAAGTGTAGTAGTCTGAAAAACAATATGGTCAGAAAACTTTTCAATCTGACCTTCATCCGAGGCACCTAATGGCCCGCGGTAGCAAGCGGTTTGAATCGCATCAATTGATACATCGGGAGGAGGATAAAATGAAGCTTTTGCCGACTCAATTGGAAACGGCCATTCGTTGCCGGTTACATTCCAATAGACTTCTGGTTTATCACTAAAGAAATTGACTGCGCGACGAACGGTATAGTGAATTTTGTAAATGTGCTTTCCCGTAATCAGGCGATCAGCATCCCCGATTCGAATATTTAGATCGCGTCCTTGATTGGAAATTTCTCGAGTATATTCAGTACCATTTTCATCTACAACGCTATCAACTTTCAATTCCACGGAATAGTCATTGCCCGACCGGCTATAGCGTATGGGAATCATTCGATAAATGCCATGTCGATGAGCAGAGCCAAAGTCCATGTCTATTGTTTCTGTAACATCTAATGAACAATCTTTGTTTAACCGAATGACTTCATCAAATGACTTGATCACTTCCGGACTGTCCGCCTGGCAGGGCAAAGCGAAGAGGCTAACTGCAAACAGCGCGGCCATGAATAAACCAACATCTAACTTCTTGGCAAGAAATTCCTTCAACATACCGTTTGCACCCACACTAAACCTGCATAATAGATATTATCCTTGCACCGAGGTGAATAACACGTGTCGTCAACATTAGTAATTTTGGCAGTCCTTGCGATTATCGGCTTCTTGATGATTTCGACCTATAACCGCCTGGTCTATCTAAGACAACAAACTCAAGAAGCTTGGTCGGCAATTGAAACAGAGCTTCGCAGACGTTACGACCTCATCCCTAATCTGGTGCAGGTTGTCCGCGAGTACGCCGGGCATGAACGCGGCACTCTGGAAGAAGTAATTCAAGCACGTAACAGTGCTGTATCCCACATTGACAGTCCGGAATCAATTACAAAGAACGAACAAGTCTTAACTGGTGCTCTGCGACAAGTATTTGCCTTGAGCGAATCATATCCTCAACTGAAGGCAAACGAAAATTTCCAACAATTGCAGGAACAATTGTCCGACACAGAAACACGACTTTCTCAAGCACGTCGTTTTTATAACGCCACCGTTCGCGAGCTGAATACAGCAATTGAATCTTTCCCTTCAGTACTCATTGCCAGACCAATGGGCTTTTCCGGACGAGTATATTTTGGAATTGATAATGCCGACGCTTACGAACCAGTACGCATCTCTGACTTACCAGGCAGTATTCCTAGTACTGGTGAAGGACAAACTATCAAACTTAAGGAAACGCAGAAGGAACTTGAGTAACGCAATATGAATAACACCTGATCGGGCCTTATTTTGATTTCCAGAGTTTGTACCAAGATTCAAACTCAGAAGGTCTAATTTTATATTTGGCAAAATTACCTTCGTGTAGGGCAAGTAAATCTTCTTCGGCTGTCTGGACGAATTTTTCCTTTTCGTCGTGTTGAATATTTTTTTGAGCAAAACTGTTTATATGTAATGAAGCGCTTTGTCGCACTTTTTGGCCTTGGATAATTTCGCGAATAACATCTCTCAGTTGATCGCGATATTTGAGCCGAAATGGATCCGGTTCGCCAAGAGACTGTCTGACTGCCGCGTAGCGATCGGCCGTGCGTTTGTAGGACCAAAGATAGACATCCCTTAGCAATTCAACTTTATTTAACTCATAAACACCAAGAGTGGCCTGAATGTATGCCTCTGCGGGTAAATCTGCAAAAGCTAGTGGTATCAGATTCTGCTTGATCAGTGGAATATTTGCAGCAAGCCGTGAAACTCGTTTGTTCACATCATCAAAAGGTTGGAGATATGGTAACTGGACCATGATAAAAAACGATTGTTCAAATGGATCGGCAATGGCGCTGGCTTTGGCAAGCATCTGATTGAAGCACTCTTCGATCACCTGTGGAATGGCTAAAGGAATGAATGCCGATTTTTCGATGCCTACTTCTATGCGACGTAAACGTCCTTGTGATTGAGGATCATTTGAGCTTCTCGCTTTTCTTTGCCTTCTGCTTCTTGACCAAAAGCGATAAGGCGTTTGGTGTCTAGCAATGAATAAGTATTGCCTTCTAGTCTGCTGGAGTTCCAGGAAAGATCGATGAGTAGCCTATCTAAAATACTTTTGGCATACGTGCCAGCAGCCTCGGACCAATATGCGCAATCAAACTTACATATGCGCAAGTATTTTCAGCTATGCACATAAATGCGGTTATCAGGCTCGCGTCAGATTCGCCTACGGCTCGGAATGACAAAGGGACACAGACTTTACTGATGTCATACTTCTTGTCAAGATCCAATAGGCTATTTAGCCGGCTTTACGTAATATGCTGTTGGCTTGGGCTGTTTAAGATAGGCACTTATGCCCGTAACACATTTGTGGGCGTCCGGCATACCGTACCCGTAATACCGTGATATGGAACCACTGTATCCTCCCAAGACTGAATAATAAGCCCATTGTCCTTCGGGTTTAATGCAGTTTTGTTTCAAGATTTGATTGACATCAGTGTTTTTCAAAGTAGGTCTAGTTGACCATACCGTGGCAGCAATGGCCGCCACGATTGGACAAGAAAAGGATGTGCCGTTAGCCACTACACCCTGCCCAAATGCGTTACTGCAGATAATGCCTTGTGCCGGACCGGTAAAAGTAACTGATGGTCCGTAGTTTGAAAAGCTAGCTTTTTGAATTTGTTGATCGACACCAGAGACCACGTTTAAGTAATAGACAGGCGAATTTTGATCATAGACCCCGTCGTTGCCGGCTGCGTTAAATATCAGCCCGCCTTTGGCTTCGTAAAAGTTTCGCATATACACATGAAGGATTGTGTGTATGGAGCTGTTAGCCAAGGAATACGGTGGGGGTATATTTGCACTTATGTTGATGATCTTGACACCGTTCTTTCCTGCATAGTCAATTGCTCTCATCAGTGACTCAGATGTGATATTGCCATTTGCGTCAGCCATCTTTATAGGAACAATGGTGGCCTTCGGAGCTACTCCTGCCGAATTAACTCCATTGTTTTTTGTAGCCGCTGCTGCTGTAGCAACAGCTGTTCCATGTCCATTGTCATCAATTTGTCCAGCCTTGTTTGTGATGATGTTGTAACCGGCTAGGCAATGTCCCTTTAAGTCAGTTATGTTTGGATTGCAGCCAGTATCTAAGATGCCCAGTTTGCATGTCCCAGTAGTTGCACCCCAGGCATTGACGGCATTAACTGCATGCAGATGCCATTGTTGAGGAAAAAACGGATCATTG
>SBAT01000305.1 GCA_005240105.1 Chloroflexota bacterium | reverse complement strand
CACCCGGATAACTTGGCAGCAAGCTTGATGGGTGGCTTTGTCGTTTCGTCTATAGACAACGAAAACTGTCGCTATGAAAAACTTGCCTGGCCGGATAAATGGAAAGTGATAAGCATCATACCGCAGCAGTCCCTATCCACAAGCGAAGCTCGCGCTGTGCTACCAAAACACGTTTCCCTGGAAGATGCTGTCTTCAACTTACAAAAAACAGCGATACTGGTAGCGGCAGTTGCCCGAACAGACGATCTTGGATTGAAGCATGCCCTTACCGATCGGCTCCACGAACCTTACCGACAACAACTCATACCTTTGTTGGCGGAGACAAAAGAAGTCCTTCGCGAGCTGCCCCATTTAGGCTGCGTCATAAGTGGAGCCGGCCCCTCCATCACAGTAATCGTGCACGCTTCGGATTTCGATCTGGTACTGGAAGCTCTCAAGAAATGGGCACCTACAAACAAGGCTGTTTCCAAAATTATGCCTCTGGCGGTTTGCCCGAAAGGAGTGCAAGCCAGCTATGAATAAAGAGAAGAGTGAATCAATCACCGTTGTGAAATTCGGCGGCAGCTCCGTGAAAAGCATTGGACGCATTCAGCACGTTGGAGAAATCATTCAAGAAAGATGCAAGTCCGGTCCAGTCTTGGTTGTAGTTTCTGCTATGGGGGATACAACTGACTACTTGATCAAATTAGCCAAGCAATGCTCTGAAAGTCCAGATGCTCGCGAAATGGATCAATTGCTTGCCGTTGGTGAGCAAATTTCCATTACACTTTTGACAATGACCTTGCACAGCATGGGTATTGCAGCCCGTTCATTCACGGCTGCCCAAGTAGGTATATTTACTGAAACCGTACACAACAAAGCTCGCATTGTAGATGTCAGAGCAGACAATTTATTGAAAGCACTGGCTGACAATGACGTCATTGTCGTTGCCGGCTTCCAAGGCGTTACTGAGAATGGCGACGTTACAACATTAGGACGCGGTGGTTCAGACACTACGGCTGTGGCCCTTGCCGCAGCCATCAAAGCAATTTCCTGCGATATCTACACTGATGTTGACGGCATCTTTACCGCTGATCCAAACATCATTCAAGGAGCTCATCTACTAAATCAGATATCTCACGAAGAAGTCTTAGAGATGGCTCGTCTGGGCGCGCAAGTTATTCATCCCCGGGCAGTGGAATTAGCGCGTCAATATGAAGTACCTGTGCGCGTGCGCAATACATTTAAGCCGGATAACGTTGGAACTCTAATTACTGGAGGAGAGCATATGGAGATTTACCGCGCCGTAAGCGGTGTTGCCATCGACAAAGATCAGGCCAGTGTTGCAATAATAAATGTTCCAGACAAACCAGGCATTGCCGGAACGATAATGCAGGCGCTAGCCGATCAAAACATAGTAATAGACATGATCATGCAAGCCTTCCATCCGACAATGGGCAAAAACAGCATTACATTCACCGTGCACCAAGATGATTTGGCACAAACAATCGCCGGTCTAAACAAGATAAAATCGGAATTAGGGGCAAGCGAAGTCCTGTCCGATCCGGACATTGCCAAAGTCAGCCTAATTGGCGCCGGTCTAGCTGGACAACCAGGTGTGGCAGCAAAAGTATTTAGTATATTTGGTCAAAACAATATCAATATCAAAATGATTGCCACAAGCGAGATGAAACTAACCTGCGTTATTAGCCAAACCGATGCTAAGCGTGCTGCCCAGTTAATACATGATGCCTTCGAATTAAAAGGATAGCCACATGGATACAGAGGCAACCTTCAACAACACCGCAGAGGATCCGGACAAAATATACCGGGCCATGCATGACCTGCAATTACTGACAAGAAAATATATCGACAGCCTACTGCAATCACGTGAGTCTGCTGATTCTCACGCGCGTTTTTTAACTACCATATTAGACTCAGTTGGCGACGGTCTAATTGTCGTTAATGCAGACAGAACTATTCTTCTAGCCAACCAGGCGGCAATTAGAATTGCCGGCTGGGAAATTGCCCAATTATCGGAGACCGAGTTGCGAAAGCGCTACAAGCGTTTCAAATCGGATGGTCGGACGCCACTTTCAGAGGAAGAGGAACCAATGCATATCGCCCTAACTGAAGGGCGGGCAAACGAAATAATTGGTTTTGTTTCCAGTCCTCATTTGCCGCCGGAAGGCATCTGGGTGAGGACAATGGCCTCGCCTATAAGAAACGACAATGGTGAAATCATCGGTGGTGTCAGCATACTGCAAGACATTAGTAACTCCGTAAAGCTAAAACATCAAAGAGATGCCCTAGCCACCTTAATTACACACGACCTAAAAAACCACCTCATCGCCGAGTCCGGTGTTCTAGAAATACTGGCGGACGAATTGAGCGACAGCCTCAAACCGGAAGTGCGAGAAATGTTGTCGGAGCAAGTGTCCGGAAATTTCAAATATCTAGAACTAGCTTCAACGCTGGTTGAGCTGTGTCGCTCGGAACTTTTAAACTCACCTGATGCTTTTAATCCAGTGGCACTGCCCGACTTGCTAAATTCAGTCATTGAACTCAACAAGCAACACGCTTTAAATGTAGGCGTTAATATCGTCCAAAACATAGAGTCAGGATTGCCTGAATTGAGAGGCGTCTTGCCGGCGCTGCAGCAGGTGTTCCACAATCTGGTTCAAAACGCTATCCATGTAAGTGACACTGGACAGACCGTTACTATAAATGCCAAAAGACGTCAAAATGTGGTAGAGATTGAGGTTGCCGACGAGGGTCCAGGAATACCTGCGGACAAATTAGATAAGCTATTCGATCCAACAGTTGTTGCCAGCCGGCTTAGATCCGGCACAACCTCCACCGGCGTCGGACTACACCTATGTCGTCTCTTACTAGACATGCACGGCGGCAAATTAACTTGCGCCAGCGAAGAAAACAAAGGGACAAGCTTTTTTGTAGAGCTACCATTATAGTCCTAGCTCAACCCTACATGCGCCCAGCAGCCTTTCCAATTCTATAAAATTCCAACTGATAATTAGAACCAACACGACGTTCTGTTTGTCGTTTTAACCTCCGACTCGAGCCAAGAAAATAGCATGTGGCATTCCATTCCAGCCAAAATTGCTATACCGGATGCAACAAGCAAACGAACACTGATTTTTCGATTCTTCCATCTAACTAAGTAAACCAGGGCACTAATCAACAATATTCCGGACAACACGAAACAAGCAGTCGTGACCACAAAGTCACTTAGTCTGGTAAGGGCTTCCAACTTATCTAAGCTGTGTCCCAAGCGCACCTCAAATTCGAAATTTTTAAATCAGGACTAATCCACGTAGGATTTTAACGCTTGCTGGCGTTGAGAATAGTCAGCCCGATTACTTCCGTGCCTTCATAGCGAATGATGATGTCATCGTCCGTCAACTCACTATCAGTTGCTGTGCTTGGTTTTTTGAAGTTGATGTAGAGCACATCCGCGTCAGTATCATAGGAAGACCACAAATATCCCTGCGGTGAGTGCTTTACGGCAGGAATCAATTTAACGTACTCATCAATGTTGCCTATGGCCATACTTGCCTTCTCCGAGATAACGATTGGATCCTGCGTGTCATAAAGGCTGTAATCACAAATCCATCTTCTCCTAATTCGCGATAAACTGCAACCAGCCATTTGCCGGCTTCTGTTTCGCGAATTGCCAAAAGTTCGCCTTTACTGCCGGCAAGCACTTTCGCGGGATTTTCAATTGTCTTTAGTATATCTTGGTGTAACTCTTGCAGCTCACAGTGTTCGTCCACTATGTGGCTCCAGCGTTCGTCCGATAACCTTATTGACACCCCATTTATAGACTTTGTCACAAGAGAGTCCATGCTTACTTCTTCTTCTCCGTCAAGTAGCGTTCTTTATGGGCTTCCACAGCTACCTGCCGTGCTGATTCAGCCATTAGCGGAAAGCCCAGTTCTATGCGTTGCTCCAAGTACAGCCGTGCAATCTTTTCAGATAGTCTAATGTAAGCGCCATGGACTGTTCACGTGACTGGATCAATTTGACATTCAAGTCTAACACGACCTTACATTTTAGCTATTTCATCATTGCCTTATTTCGAGATTAACTGCCCGGCGAGGCGGGCATAATCGCAGTAGGGGTAAAGGCTAGCGCTTGCAGGTCAGAACAGGTCCCAAGAAGCGTAGCAAGCGTTGCGAGGAGCAATGCGCGGCGGAGCGAAGAAGGGTTGCCGGAGGCAAGCGAAGGTGTAGTGAAGCAGAGCTGAACGAAACCGGAGCATATATATGACACAAGCTGATACATTGCCCAAGAACCTCGATGCCAAACTGGCCGAGCTTGTGGCGAATATTAATAGGGTGCTCGTCGGGCAATCCCGCTCGGTGCATCTTGCCGTAACGGCATTTCTAGCCGGCGGTCACGTCCTTTTGGAAGACGTCCCTGGGGTCGGTAAGACGCTATTGGCCAAGACCCTGGCTCGTTCCGTGGCTGCCAACTTTACCCGGGTTCAGTGCACGCCTGATTTGCTGCCCTCGGACATTTCCGGTGTTAGCATCTACAGCCAGAAGGAAGGCACATTTAATTTCGTGCCCGGACCTATCTTTACAAACATTTTTCTAGCCGACGAAATTAACCGCGCAACTCCACGCACACAATCAAGCTTGTTGGAAGCGATGGAAGAAAGGCAAGTAACCATCGATGGTGAAACGCGCGAACTACCGGAATTATTTTTCGTCATCGCCACGCAAAACCCAATTGAGTATCACGGTACATTTCCACTTCCTGAAGCTCAAATAGACCGTTTCATGCTCTGCCTGTCGCTCGGATATCCGAAACCGGACGAAGAAGTAGCGATGCTTGAAAAAACCTTGCAGGCTGATGCTTTTGCGGCAACACCTGTTTTAACGCAAGAGGAAGTATTGCAAGTCAGGCGGCTAGTGCATAGGGTATTCGTTGACGAATCAATTCAACGCTACATCGTCGATCTCGTAAATGCCACCAGACACCACGCTCATATCGTTCTTGGCGTAAGCCCTCGTGGCAGCCAATTGCTAATGCGCGCAGCGCAAGCAACCGCACTCTTGAGTGGCCGTAATTTCGTTAAACCTGACGACGTCAAACTCCTAGCCCCATCTGTTTTGGGTCACCGCATCATTCCTCGGCAAAGAGATAACAAGGTTAGTCATGCTGAAATCATTGATCAACTCATTGAACAGGTTGCGGTCCCCATTTAGTACGGCTCCAGCAAAACCTGGCGACCGTATAAGCTACCGGACTTCGGTACGCTTTTTTGTCATGATTACTCTTGCCTCAGCACTATTTTTCATTGCCGGCAACGTTGGTTGCGGTTGGATTTACCTGATGAGCGCCTCAGTATTGGCATCGGTTATCCTGTCCTGCATCTTGCCCTTAATCACGCTGAAAGTAATCTCCGTGCATCAAACTGCCGGCACTAAGGCGACAGCCGGCGAAAATATGGTAATCACAATTCACCTCGGCTTGCACTCCGCAATTGCTCGTCATGTGCCAGTACAGTGGCTACGTGTCAAATACTTATTTCCAGGCGGAAAACTCTCCAACAAGCCGCTCTTTCTCGAGACTCTGCTCAATTCTACTTCTGCACCATGGGTAATTAGAGATTTGAGGCGCGGCGTCTTCAATCTAGGTACTGTTGAAATAGAAACAAGCTTTCCTCTAGGTTTTGTTTGGTTCAAACGGCACATAACTCCGGCAAGCACACAAATAATAACCGTCTATCCACGCACCGTACCTATTGAGGGATTCTTCCTCTATCGGCTGCCCTCATCTGCCGCTGGTGCTGCCGGAGCCTCACGAGCCAACCGCTCAACTAGAGCTTCAACTTTTACTCGCGGGATAAGGGAGTATGTCCGTGGAGACAGCCCAAGACATGTCCACTGGCGATCAAGTGCCAAACTGGGCCAACTTATGGTGCGCGAGTACGAGACGGAAGGACTGCCCATGTTTGATGTAGCCATTGATCTGCAAGCACCCTGGCAATCAGAGGCTCAATTCGAGCTTGCCGTGACGGCCTGCGCTTCAATGTTGGCATTAGGGACACAACTTGGCACCTCACCACAGCTAACAATTCTTCCCGAAAAAGCCTATCAAGAACTTAACTTGCCGGCTCTGCCCCCAGGACCGGCTGCACAGATGGAGGTATTGGCAAGAATAATGCCGATGAAGGTAAAATCCGCCCCAACTCCAAGAGAACTGGAAAGGACGGCCTTCGATAGCGAACGCACTATCGTGATGGTCAGTCCTGCCGGATTTGCAGAACAACCAAGAAACAACGCTTACTTGATCGAAGTGGGTATGCAAGATGATAACGATAAGCAAATAAGCCCAACAATTAGCACAACACTTTCATCGACAACCATTGTTCACCGGGCAAATCGTTCAATTATTTTCAATGCCAACGATCTCTCCAATTTGTGAGACCTTCAATGAGCCAGCCAAAATCACCAATTGAAGATTCACTTAGTTTCAGGACTATCACTGCCGCTATGGCAATGGTCGGAATTCTGGCCGCCAGCCAGCTTGCCAATACACCACCTGGTCTAACTCTATTTGGAATTGCAGGCACAATCATAGGCAGTTTTGTCAGCTACACTAGACGTCACAAAAATAATACTTGGATCAAGTGGGCAATTATTCTCGGCATTTTGGTTGTATTTGCCACATTTATCGAAGAGATTCTCTATCGCATCAAACTAAATGTCGCTGATGCCAGAGAGCCGTTAACCAACATGCTCATAGCCTTGCAAGCATTGCACTGCTTCGATTTGCCTACAAGACGCAGCTTGAATGTCTCTGCTCTTGTCGGTTTGACACTGGTCACCTCAGCAGCAACTCTAAGTCGTGACCTTACATTTGCACTTTATGTAATCGCCTTTATGGCATTTGGCACCTATATGTTTTATCTAGATTGCTTGTCCCGTTCAACCGAACAGACGATAACCAGTCAATCAACAAGCATGCTCGGAAAAGACACGCTTTTTGGACTGTCGGTGCCCAACAAATATTCCAAGATGGCCATGCTTGCTTCCATTCCCTTGCTGAGCATCGCTCTCTTTCTCACCATTCCAAAGTTCAATCTTGGACTTATGCATAACATCCGTCTATCACTTCCGTTCGCTCTGCGTTTGCCTAGCTCAGACCGCATCTACAACCCACTTTTAACTCACCATCGCCGTGCCGATGGCAGCTTGGAAGTTAATCCTTTAGCCTACTATGGCTTTTCACAACAACTGGACTTGAACTACCGGGGACAGCTGTCTGACCAAGTCGTAGTCCGGGTCGGCAGCCGGGCAGGACATTATTGGAGAGGCATGGCCTTCGACAAATACGATGGGCACCGCTGGACGATGAGTAGGCCAAATACAACTATCACCAAAGTAGCCGGGGAAAGTTCAGCCATCTCACTTTCATCGCTTCCCTTTTTAGCCCTCCCGGCAAGAACTCGCTCGCAAGACACCGGACAGGTTTTCTACCTGGAATCAGATCAACCCAACCTCATTCTCGCTGCCGCCGTTCCCTATCAACTTTACTTTCCATCAGGGACTATTGCCGTCGATGAATACGGCTCTCTGCGCAGCCCATCCGTTATGGAACATGACACTATGTATACGGTCTTCTCTCTGGTGCCTACTTTCAACATCAGCCAATTGCGCAAGATGACTGGACTAGATGAAGAAGCCAGCGACCGAGTCAACAAGAAATACGCCAATTACATGCGGGTTCCAGTCAGTCTTCCCGATCAAGTCAGGGTATTAGCAGCGGAGATTGTAGGCGACTCGGGCAACACCTTCGTCAAAGCAGAGCGCATCAACTACTACCTGCAACGGACTTACAAATACAACCTAAAAATTCCTCCAACTGACGAAACTCGAGATGTGGTAACCGACTTTTTGTTCCACCAAAAAGAAGGCTATTGCGAGCACTTTGCCTCTGCCTTCGTCGTCCTCTGCCGCACGCAAGGCATACCGGCTCGACTGGTAACGGGCTTCACTCCGGGAGAATACAATCCATTTACCGGACTATGGGAAGTCAAAATGAGTGATGCTCACGCCTGGGCTGAAGTGTACATTCCATCTGTAGGATGGATGCCCTTTGACCCTACTCCGGGCGGACCATTACCTGGATTACCGGAAGTTAAAAGCT
>SBAT01000136.1 GCA_005240105.1 Chloroflexota bacterium | reverse complement strand
AGCCTCCGCCAGTGACGGAGGAAAACATCCCATTTGAGAAACTTTCCGTTGGCGATAAGGTGCAGCACGCCAAATTCGGCATTGGAGAAGTTACTCAGATAATTGGCGACAAAGACAAAGAACTTTATAACGTGGACTTCAAGGGTGAGGGCAAACGCCTCATGGACCCACGTTTTGCCAAACTAGTTAAGCTAACTTGAAAAGTAAGCCAATAACCTTACCTTCGTGATAATCATTTATATGCGCTAGGGTTGGCGCACATGACAAGCTATGCCGGTAAAGGCAATGATGACAAACAAGAAGGAGTAATCTCAGTGGCAGACATCGAAAAAACATTTGTCGCGGTAAAACCGGACGGCGTACAGCGCGGACTGGTCGGTGAAATCATCGGTCGTTTTGAAAAGCGTGGACTGAAGTTAGTCGGCTTGAAGCTCCTCAAAGTGCCGCAAGAAATGGCCGAGAAGCACTACGGCGAGCACAAGGGCAAGCCATTCTTTGAAGGCTTGGTCAGTTTCATCACCTCTGGTCCAATAGTAGCCATGGTCTGGGAAGGCAAAGGAGCTATAGCTCTAACGCGCACAATCATCGGCTCAACCAACCCAGCTCAAGCAGCACCGGGCACCATTCGCGGCGACCTCGCTCTCGATATCGGGCGCAACGTAGTGCACGCCTCCGACGGTCCGGAAAGCGCGCCACGCGAAATTGGTATCTTCTTCAGCGAGAAGGAAGTCTGCGGAAACTGGTCGCGCAACATCGATCAGTGGGTAGTGGAACAGCCGCTCACCTGCGCTTCAAAGTAAATAGAATAATTGCCAATTATTCCGCTAAGGCAACTCTAAAAGTTCCTTCGCTGCCTTCAATACTTCTTCTTCGGAAAGGTCCTCCAGGCAAGCATTTGTGGACAAGGGACATATCTGGGTAAAGCAAGGCTGACAGGACAGCGCAAGACTTACAGAACGTGATTGCGGTCCAAGTGGACCAAGTCGCTTAAAGGGCGTCGAGCCAAAAACACCAATTACTTTCGGCTTTCCTGTCGCCGCCGCCAGGTGCATTGGCCCACTGTCTGCACCAATGACCAGGCTGCTCTTCCCATATAAAGCGATTAGATCAACTAGGCTTGTCTCGCCCGTGATATCAGACACCAAGATGCCACCACTTCTGAGTTCGCCGGCAATTTGGGCATTAACTTGCTTGTCGCTCGGACCACCAGCAAGCACCATGGGTAATTGCACGTCAGTATTAATTTGCTTGGCTAGCTTTACCCATTTATCGGCCGGCCAGATTTTGGAAGGCCATGTGGTACCAGGCATGAGAACCACGACATTCGACTGTCCTTTCAATAGTCCTTCCATTTTCTGCTCAGAACTTGCAGGCACCGCCGGCAGTGGAAACTCAATCTCGTCATCCTTAATATTAGGGTCAAGACCAAGTGTCCGAAATAAATACGCAGCAATTTCCAAATTAACCCTGACGATATGTTTATCAGGAGCAAAATAATTGCCCACGTCAGCCTTATCGGTCAAAAGCAGGCCGGAACCTTCTCTAGTATGTGAAAAACCAATTCTCTTAGGAGCGCCCGATGCCACCGCGCACAGTGCACTCTTCAAAAGACCTTGCAGGTCCAACGCCACGTCATATTTCTTGTCTCTGATTTCACCCCAGAATTGACCGGCTTGCCGCCCGACGTCTACCCAGTTAAAAGGCGACGCCAGCTTACGTATCCACTCCTTGCGGGGCAAGACAAATACTTCATCGACTGCCGGATTGTCCACCACCAGTGGTGCACTTAACGGCTCGACCACCCACCCAATATGGGCGTCCGGGATGCGGCGCTTAATAGCCGCCGCCACGGGTAGGCTGTGAATGGTGTCGCCAATGGCGCTAAGTCTGATAATTAAGATTTTCATGTCAAATTGGACGGTAGATATAATTCCCGGAAAGCGAAGCAAGAGCTGCGATGAGCAGGTCGCAGTGTAGCGCTGATGGGTTGCCGGAGGCAAGTGAAGGCGGCGGCGTGAGCCGAAGCCGGAGCATACTTAAATTACACTACCGGTGGTGCCATACGCCTGTCTGGCACCACCGAGTGATACCGCAATTATTACCGATGATTACAAGTGATACCAGCCATTAAATGTGGTGCGGCACCACTGGTGAAGGCACACCTAAAGCCTCACCTAGCTGGCGCTTCGAGGCTCATGCCACCATATATGCACCATGATCATGTCTGGATATTTATTTGATAGAATGATCGTGCCACCTTAGTTAGTGGTATTAATATATCAACCACATATCAATTCGGGGCGCCTGCAAATTTTATAGGTCCCCTACAAGAGGAAAATACGATGGCTGTAAAAAGAAAAGCAAAGAGACCAGCGGCAAGAAAGCCAGCTAAGAAGGCCACAGCCCGCAAGGCTTCGAAGTCCACAATGAGAGCAAGCAGAGCCCATGAATCTGGTGGCAGCTACCTCAAGTACAGTGGTAAGTTCACCGTACGCCTGCCGAGATCACTGCACCAAGCATTGGTAGCCCGCGCAGAACGTGAAGGTGTAAGCCTCAACTTGTTTGTCACTAACGCTCTTTCGCGCAACGCCAAATAAGCATTCGCTATACCCAAAAAAATGCCAGGCTCTTGAAAAAGACCTGGCATTTTTGTGTATCCATTATGTAAATCTAACTGCCTGATAGATGAACCTTATGGCTAACCTTATCAAGATCAACTTTGAGTCTAATGTCTAATAAGTTAGACTTCCAAAGTCCTACTTGTTGGTCGTCAAGAGACAACCAAGCGGCAAATCAACTGACAACCTCCTGCAACGAGAAACAGGTGTTATGACTCAAGCTACACAAAAGGTTCCGGTCCTTGGACTTAAAGAGCAATACCAGCCAATCGCTAACGAACTAGAAGCCAATGTCCTTTCCGTTTTAAGAAGCGGCAATTACATTCTCGGCGAACATGTTAAAGGCCTTGAAGCCGAGGTTGCCAAGCTGTCCGGTGCTGCGGAAGCAGTCGGAGTTGCCAATGGAACCGATGCCTTAATCCTTGCTCTCTGGGCACTCAACATTGAACCAGGGGACGAAGTCATTACATCACCGTTCACCTTTGCCGCCACCGTTGAGGCAATTGCCATACGCGGAGCAAAACCAGTTTTCGTAGACATTGATCCGGAAACCTTCAACATCAACACCAAACAAATTGAAGCCGTGATCACCAAGAAGACGAAAGCAATTCTGCCCGTGCACTTGTACGGTCATCCAGCGGACATGGATCCGATTATGGAATTAGCTCGCAAATACAAACTCTTCGTCGTCGAAGACAACGCCCAAGCTATTGCCGCAACTTACAAGGGCAAGACAACCGGCAGTTTTGGTGATGTTGGTTGCATTAGCTTCTATCCGACAAAAAACTTGGGTGCTGCCGGTGACGCCGGCATGGTGACCGCCAACAACAAAGAAGTTGCCGATCGCTTAAGAAAGTTGCGCGCGCACGGCATGTGGGTTCGCTATTACCACGACGAGTTGGGAGTAAACAGCAGGCTTGATGAAATTCAAGCAGTCATTCTGCGCACAAAATTGAAGTATTTGTCCACTTGGAACGACAGAAGAAGACAAATAGCCAAACTCTACGAGACTCTCTTAAAAGACTGCCCTGGAATTACTTTGCCCAAAACAAGTGCTGATGTTACACACGTGTGGCACCAGTACACAATTCGCGTCCACAACAACAAGGGCACCGAAACAAAAGCTAGAGATATTCTACAAACGAAATTGTCCGAACTAGGGGTAGGCTCAATGTGTTATTACCCGGTACCGCTGCACATGCAAAAGGCTTTTAGCCAGTATGGTTATGCAGCTGGCGACTTCCCGGTAACAGAAGCTGTTTCCGATGAAGTCTTGTCTCTGCCGATGTATCCTGAACTTACGGATGAACAGGTAAAGCTGGTTGCCCAGTCTATTCAAACTATCCTGGGCCAAACCTCGATAGCAACACCAGTAATAGCACAGCCAGTCGTCGGTGCTGTTTAAGATGACAAACTCAAGTATCTGCGCCAGCAGTCACCCGGGTATTGAAACCAGCGTCAAATTAGGCAAAGGAGTAAAAATTGCTCCCGATGCTTTCATTGGCAAAGGTTCCGAACTGGGCGACAACGTCACCATCGAACCAGGCGTTGTTATTTATGAGAACGTCAAAATCGGCGCCAACACTTACATCGGCGCTCAATGCATCCTTGGCGAAAGAGTCTCAGGATTTGCAACTGATCCTAATTACAAGAACCCCGAACTTGTGATTGGCGCCAACAGTACATTGCGTTCCGGCACCATTATTTATGCCGGCTGCACAATGGGCGAGAAATTCCAAACCGGACACCGCGCTTGCATTCGTGAATATAGCCACTTTGGCAAGAACTGTGCCTTTGGCACAATGTCACAGTCTGACGGACAAATAAAAGTTGGCGACAACTGCCGATTCCACAACAACGTCTTCATTGCCACATTCACCACAATTGAAGACGATGTGCACTTCTACCCAATGGCTTGCACCACGGACAGCCTGCATCCGCCATGCCAGAAAGGCAGAGAAGGTCCTTACGTAGAGAAGGGTGCCATTATTTGTGCACGAGTGCTTCTACTTCCGCGAGTGCGCATCGGACAAGGCGCAGTTGTAGCCGGCGGCTCCGTAGTCAACCATGACGTGCCGGCAAATATGATCGCTGCCGGCAACCCAGCAAAAGTAGTAAAAGCAAAAGAGGCAGTGCGTTGCCACTTAGAAGATCGCCCAGCCTGGGACGTAGCCCTTGAATCAGCAAAATAGTGCGCCAAATGATCAAAGAACTGTCCAAATCAAAAACAACTGACAGCGCTCAGCAGTTACATGGGCCTGGTTCAAATTCAGCCACATTTTTGGCTGGTGGCTTGGTCTTGGTTCTAGCGGCAACCATAATCGCTTATGGTCCGGTGCTATTCAACTTCTTCAACGGCGACGATTTTGTTCACTTAACCTGGCTCAAAGATGCAGTGAAAAACCCGGAGATGATCTGGCGCAACTTTCACAGTTCCTGGTTGCAAGGCACGACGACACGCTTTTACAGACCGCTGATATCCGTTTTCATGGTCACCGACTATCTAGCCTGGGGAATAAACGGTCTTGGCTTTCACATAACCAACCTTCTCTTCCATATCGCCAGCACGGTATTGGTTTTCTTCATCGTAAAAAACCTCTATCGCGACTCCGGCATCTGGGCATTAACTGCGGCCGGTCTATTTGGTTTGTATCCCTTACACCCGGAAGCTGTTTCATGGATAACCGGACGCGTTGACAGCGTGGTTACACCTTTCTGCTTATTTAGCTTGCTTACATATATGTACTTTCGCCAGTCAGGAAAACTGGGCTGGGCGGCAGCTTGCACGGTATCGATGTGGCTAGGTTTGCTTTCCAAAGAAATGGCCATTACACTGCCTGCCGTTTTTGTTCTCTGGGAAATCTTGTACGGAAACACCACCGCCTCTATCCAGACACCGGCAACATGGCTCCTGGAAAAAGGCAAAGCAATGCTTATCAACACCGGCTGGTTCTGGCTCATGCTCGGCATATATTTCTTCGTCCGAGTGAAAGCTCTGGGCACCTTTGTCGGCGGCTATGACGATTCGCTTTTGTATATCTCCAACTGGAATCTCTTCATCGGCAATTGGCTGCATGGTTTAAAAAAGCTTTTTGTGCCGATGAATAGCTCTCTTATCAACACCCGTCATTGGCTTAGCGTCAGCTGGCAAGCGTCAGCAATTACATCAGCAGCGCTGGCTATCTACGGGATAATCAGAAACAAACAATTGTTGAGACCGGTCATATTCCTTACAGTCTGGTTTGCCTTTTGTCTGGCGCCAGTTTACAAACTATTTGCCATTACAGACGACCTGCAAGGAAGCCGCCTGGCATATTTAGCAACGGTGCCTTTGTGTATGCTTATGACAGTAGCTTTCGCCAACTGGTCAAAAGATCGTGCCTCGGGACTTAAGAACATAGGCAAAGCAGCGCTTGCTTGCATATTTCTATTTAGTGCCGGAGCAATGCTCTGGACTAATAACCAGGCTTGGGCAGAAGCAGGAAGACAATCCAATGCCATTAGAATGTCGCTTAATGAGTTGTATAAACAAATACCCGGAGATCCACAAGCCCTATTCATCGGACTACCCGATGAGGTGAATGGTTCGTATGTCTGCCGCAATGCATTATCCGGGATGACTCGAGCACCACAGATGCATCGCGATGCAATTAATGGTCTGATGGTCAACAGCTTTGAACCAATCCTGCCGTTTGGTCATTTGAAAGATTCGCTCTATCAATTCAAAGATCAAGTAAAACTTTACCGCTGGGATTCTCAATCCGGCACCGGTTTTATTCCGATAACTTTGCCTGAAACAAATGTCCTCAATCAAATTACAACAACCTGGCAAGGAAAGACTCTCAAACAAATCTTGCAGCCGCAAGAAGCAAAAGACACTATCTACACATGGCTTCCTGACGGCACATTGAGTGTTTCATCTGATGCTGATGCGCGCAAACATTCGGAAGTAATCGTCAATTTAGGCAATCTGCCTTGCTGGTTTACAGATTTCATTGCTGTGAATTTTGAAATAATGCATCTACCGGCAACCAGTGCTCAATGGGGCGCAGACCTGCTCTACAAAAACGATATCAATAAGGACTTTGAGTTGAGAAGACGGACGCATGCGGAGATATTTCCCAAGACTGTCTTTTCACTGCACAGTTTGCCGGAGTGGTCACTTGGTGGCACTGCAAAACAATTTAAATTGATGATCCCTCCCGGTTGCGAATTGAAGATCAAGTCAATTGAAGTTATACGACCGGAAACAGTCATGCCCAGACTGACATTTAACAATTCCGGCTATTTCGGCACCAAAGGATATCTGCACATTTCCGACAAAGACAATACGCAAACTATTGCCGTAGATACAAGAGAAATCGCCGGAGCAGTTGCCGCGCGCGTGGAAATTACCCGCCCAAATCTCTTGTTTGAATTCCAAAATACAACTGAGCCAAGCCGTGTTGTTGCCCAGACCATAAACACTGCCAAAAAGGGCACTGTCACTTTGACGGCGGACCAATTCCCGACAGCAGGCATTTATGAGCTGCGCGTCAGAGCCGTAGACAGCGCCGGCAACCCTCTCGGCGTAGCCAGCGACCATATCGTTATTTCCGTCGATTAAAATGGTAAATAAATAGAAGACTTACCAATCAAAGGCTGAGCCTGTGACCAAACCAAAACGGCAGTTTTCATCGAGCCTTATCGGACAACGTTTAATCGAAGCCGGCTATTTGACCCAAGAGCAGCTGGACAAAGCCCTTGCTCAGCAAAGCGAGACGGGGCTCCTCTTTGGCGAAGTATGCCTCCTGCACGGCTGGATAACCTTTGAGCAGTTGAAAGAGTGCCTGCCGCCATTGCGGAGCAAAATAGGGCAAAAGCTTATGGAACAAGGCGTCATTACCATAGAGCAACTTTATCTGGCACTGGTCGAACAACGCAGCACAGGACACCGTCTAGGGCACATTCTCATCGCCAGGGGCTGGGTAGATGAGTCAAAAATGACCGTAGGCAGCCACAATTAAGATTTAGAATCAGGCTAATTAATTGGAACTTTCCGGTGCATTTTGCATCTTTCCGAAAGACCGTCTTGTTTAAGACGCACTGGAGGACACCATGCGAAATCTAGCCGTAGGCTTGGGTATGTTTGCCATCATAATTGCCTTGGCTTTTGCCTTGCCCAGTTTAATGCCTGGAATTGACCGCAACACCTACTATCCATCGACTGCAGATAGCACTATCTTTGAAGAGCTACAGCCAGTGACAGTAGAACGGATGCCGGAAACGGTTTCAGTTGTTCGCCGGCCGGCAATTGTTGAAACTAAGGTAATTAAGCGACCAGTAACCCGAACCAGAATAGCCGCTAGAAGACCCAATGTAACGCTTGTGGAAAAGAAAATCGAATATGACGATAATGGTCGAATAGAAGAAGTCGAATACGAATATGACCATCATCACACACAGAATGCCCTGCAAAGACTTGGGCATAAGATATTCCACTAACTAAAAGCAGTTACATCAATTACTGGGCTCCCGCAACAGGACACGTCCTGAGGGCAGGCGCCTGGTAATTTGTTGGTCGTCCAAGTAGGAGAGCAAGGCCATGGCATACTTGCGCGAGACACCTAACGCTTCCCTGAATTCCCCGGGTGCAATGTCTCCTCTATTTTTCCAGAGCTGGGCTGCTGTCTGGTGGCATTTTTCGATGCTACTTGCAATTGAAGCAAATTCGTAAGCAACAATCGCTGCTTGTTTCTCCTTTGCCATATCAGTCAAGGCTGTGCGGACAAGAGCCGCATTAACTCGGACTCGACGGGCAATCTCTTCAATTTCCAAACAGGTCTCTTGAGAGAGAATGTCTCTGATTTGCATTCGCAGTTTGTCTCTCTCGACAAATCCAGCATCTAATTCTGCTGTGCCTGGTCGGACTAATTTGTCACCGCGGACTTCCACTTTCGATAAAGCAACCAATTTTTGGATTACTGATTGAAAGACCTCGCGGTTAATACTCGGCATTACTTTCCCGCGAACAGACTCCAACCCAACAGGAGAATTTGCTGAGACAATTGCAAGAACAGATGCGGCAAATTCATCTTGTCTTTTTCCAGTCATGACAAAGTCATTGACCTGCACCAACTTCTTCTCGTTAAGCCAATTTTCGAGCTGCGCTGTTACCTTCTCCGGTAATAGTCTCTGGATATCGCTTGTCCGGCATAATCCCTGCGGGCACATTTGCAAGTAGGCCATCACTGCCGATTCATATCTGCCGGATAAAAGTTCTGCGACAAAGGCAGGAAGTTTTGTGCGTGTTAGCCAGCGAGGTGGATCCAGTGAGAGAATAGTGCCGCCACAAATAGTATCGTCGGCAAGACGGATGATCACACGATCACCTGCCCGAGCGACCATCGGCGACACCAAGGCAATCTTGGCCATCTTTTCAGATTGATTCTTTATTGTTTCGACAAAGCGTATATTGCCGATAATTTCGGCCGTGCCGTGATACAGACGAATGTCTTGCCCATTAACCTCACCATCATGTCCATGTGGAACGACAAGGGATACAACAATCACATTTGCCGCCTGCATAGGATCAGCCAGCAGCACATCACCACGAACTAGACTTTCCTTAATTGCCAGATTCACAGCTACACGCTGACCAATCACTGCTCGCTCCACAGTCTGTCCAAATGATTCCAGCTTCCTAATTTTTGCCCTGGTGTTCTTCACCCCTACAAGGATGTTGTCACCAGTCTTCAGCTCGCCGCCAACCAGAGTTCCGGTTACGACAGTGCCAAAGCCTTGCTTGGTAAATGCTCGATCAATTGGTAAGAATAGTTTGCTGTTACTTTGGATGTTGCCATTTCTAGAAGCGCATACGTCGCCTATGCACTTCTTCAATTCGGCAATTCCCATTTCTTTCACAGCTGAAACAGGAGTGATACCAGCTACCTGAATTCCATGTTCGTTTAGTAACTGCTTCGTCTTCTCACGACTTATCTCTATTTGCTCTGGAGAGCAAACATCTATCTTGTTTGGGGCGACAATGACCCGAGTAACGCCCAGAAATGAAAGGATACGCACGTGCTGCACCGTCTGAGGCATCGGTCCTTCATCTCCGGCTACGACAAGCAAAGCCATATCTATGCCGCCAACGCCGGCAAGCATGTTCTTAAGAAATTTCCCATGTCCAGGTACATCTATGAAGCCGACCACCATGTCTTCTATTTGTAGATGCGCAAAGCCCAGATCGGTTGTCATCTGGCGTTCTTTTTCTTCTTTCAAGCGGTCGGGATCAATACCTGTCAGGGCTCTGAGCAAGCTTGTCTTGCCATGGTCTACATGTCCGGCTGTAGCTACTGTGAAATACTGCAATGCTTATTAAAACCCGGTAATCAGCACGGGCAACCTGATCCCGGCTTTCTTATCTCTGACCAATATGACAATCTTACAGAGGAAGTAGAATTTTGTAAGTATTTTGGCACGGAAGGCTAAGAGGTAAGCAAGTTGATTCATATTCATGAACTCATAGAACCCATACTCAACTCCATCAAAGATGTGGTCGCCTCATGGGGCTACGTGGGCGTAGCAGCCATGATGGCTATCGAGTCTGCCAACATTCCTCTGCCGTCAGAAGCAATTATGCCAACTGCCGGTCTTCTAGTTCAGCAAGGCAAAATGAACTTTCACCTGGCTGCCTTAGCTGGTGCCATTGGTTGTTTGATTGGTTCAATTCCATCATATTTTCTTGGTCTCTATGGCGGTCGTCCATTTTTAGAAAAGTTTGGAAAATGGTTTTTGCTCAAGTCACACGACTTGGAACTGGCAGACAAATGGGTAAATAAATTTGGCGACATGACGTTTTTCATTGGCAGAATGTTGCCAGTGGTGCGCACCTTCATTTCTTTTCCGGCTGGTGTGCTCAAAGCTCACTTCGGTGTTTTCTGTGTCTCCACCTTCGTAGGCTCTCTTATCTGGTGCTACTTCCTCACCTGGGTTGGCATCCAATTTGGTGAGAACATGGAGATGTTTATGGATCTCTGGCACAAGTTTGATTTAGCCATCGTCGTTGTCGGCGGCGGTGCGTTCGCCTATTACTTGTACAGGCATTTGAAGTCGGAATAGTTTTTGTCAGGTTGACCATTTTCCCTTTGTCATTTCGAGCGCAGGCGCTATGCTGCTTCGGTCGAAATGACAAAGCTGTTGGTTCGTATCTAAGGCGGACTATTTCCTGTACTGACGCCGCCTGGTCTCTTGGCGTATTTCCAGCAAGTCGCGGAGCAATTGCTTTCTGTTCGGGCCGTCCCATTCCTTGAGCCATTCAGTAACCGCTTGCTGGATCATGCCGCTCTTGTCCGGCGAATTGGTCCCATAAGCCCGTTTCAATTCCAGCCAAATAGATTGCAGTGCCGCTAATTGTTCCGACGGCATTTTTATTGTGTACGCGACGTACTTACCGCTGGCATAGCTGCCACTGGCCAGCTCCGGTAACTCTAAATCAAATTCTGATTCTTCTTTCTCTGTTGGTGCCATGCGAACATCAACCCACTTTTCTTGGGTCTCTTCCTTGCCCTCATCATTGTCACCAAAAGGCATTTGATTGTTTAAACCATGCAGAGGATCAACTGCCACCGAATTCCACCCCGTCTCCAGAGAGATGCCCCAATTGTACATTCTGTCGGGCTTTGTGGGGAGTCTCTTTGGGGAAAACTCAGCCAATATCGTAAGTCTACGATAGTATTGAAGCCCGAAAGCCCAAGCCCCATGGGAATCTCACCATCTGGAGACTTGATTTTTCGGCGAATAAATCGACAATAGTCATAGACCTCTTGTCGACTATCGTGCACTCTGGATTTATGCTTTACGAAATTGTGAGAGAAATTGTTAGCCGCATTGCTCGAGACAAAGTCTTGATGGGCTTGATTGTCATTCTCGTCCTCGGCTCTTTCTGGAGCGGCATGCAAATGAAGCACGGCGAAGAAGGAGTTTACGACAGACCGGTCGACATCCCAAAAGAGCAAATCTCCGAGCAAAAGCCTACGCAACAGGCTCAACCCGCCCAACTCGACGGCAACCTCGCTTGCGATTTTGTTAAATGGTGGTTGACAAGCGCTATGGATTACTCAGCAGCCAATGCCCAACAAGGGCACAGTAAAGCTCTCGGCTGGATGACGCCGGAAGCCCAGCAAGCTTTTAAGACTGCCTTCTGGTCACCTGACATCGCCGCCGGCATTGCCAGCGGACACATCAAGGCTGAATATCATTTGACCAACGTACAGACCGTTGCCATTAACCCGGATGGATCTGTCGTAGTTTGCGCCAATGGAACGTTTGTTTACCAAACCAACGGCCGACCCTCCAGCCAGCAGATGCAGACGGACTATTTAGTCCGCAAAGACCCGGCTGGGCTGCGCATCGCCGGACTCTTTAACCGCGTCGCGCCAATCATGAGTTCGTCCACTTATTAATTCGTTTGTAACCCGCAAACCATTGCTATGCCCCACTTTAGAAGCGGTCATATGCTATATTCTTCTCTCCCTGCTGGCTCTCAACTGACATTATTGTCAAGAGAGGTTGGCAAAGATGCGCCGAGGTAGCTCAGTCGGTAGAGCAGAGGACTGAAAATCCTTGTGTCGCCAGTTCAATCCTGGCTCTCGGCAAATTTTTTACGCTTCGAGATTTGGATAAACGGCAGTGCGTGGTGGTACTACTGTTTCATCGGCTACCTTCGTCCCGCATGTGGTGCAGAAATTAGCCGCCGGCGGCAATTGCTTGTTGCATGACGGGCAATGCTTTTCT